>NZ_QDKJ01000018.1:0-58565 GCF_003115815.1 Brenneria roseae subsp. americana
CGAAATCAATGCCACCTGCTATGCAGGTGGTTTTTTACGACGACGGTTGCGGAAAACAACGCTGACTTGATAGCGCTAATGTGCGCTGCTTTCAGCCAATGTCTCGATCAGATCAAGGCGCGCCTTCCATGGATCGGCGAGCTCTTTGGTGTGTTCTGCGCCCGTCGCTGGAATCATCAGAATGTTGTCTTGCTGGCTGTTATACGCATTCCAGGCGGGTAGCCCTGCGGCATTGGGATTACCGGTACGGGCAAAGTTCACCCAATACTGCTGTGTTTGCTGCGCGACAGCCTGATCCTGTGGCGTGACGTTTTCGCCATAGCGCGCCGCAAGCGTATTAAACACATAGGGAATTTCGCTGGCATGTACGGCGGCAGGCCATTGCGTACGCATACTTTCGGCAACATAACCAAAACGGAATTGCCAGACGGGTAGCGATGCTTTTTCCCAGATGCGGGCGACGAACCGGGCGGGCTCCACCATAAAGCGATCGCTTGAAATCGCGGTGGCTACCGCTTGAGGCGACATGCCGTGATAGGCCTGAATGGCTTTTTGGCGATCGTTATCGGCAAAGACGGCGACGGCCTCATCCAGCGTGGTGACTTCCGGGGGAAAACCGATATCGGCATCCGTGGCGCCAATCATCAGCGGCACGTGCTGGAAGGCTCCCTGACGATAAAGGTCCTGCGGTTCGCCGGTAATCAGTCTGCCGTCTATCATCGGACCGGAGTAATCCGCAGACATCATTGTCGCCATATTCAGGCCGTTGACCACGCGATCGGCCGGGATACGGCGCAGTGCCGCCAATGCTTTTTCATCGTTACCGCTGATGCCGTTTGCTTTAGCAAAGGCAATACCGGCCTGTTCGGCTTTTTGCCAGTGCTGTTGCGGCACCATATTGTGTCTGCCGGAGCCCGACTCGATAATGGCCTTTTGGAATAACCCTTTGGCTAAATCGGTCATAAGCAGGGAGCCGACGGCGAAACCGCCCGCAGATTCGCCAAATAGCGTGACGTTCTGTGGATCGCCATTAAACGCCGGGATGTTTTTCTGTACCCATTTCAGAGCGGCGATTTGGTCCATTAATGCATAGTTGCCGCGGAGCGGTTGGTTAGCCAGCGCCGGGTGGGCAAAAAAACCAAAACGGCCGACGCGGTAGTTGAAACTGACAAATACGATATCCTGACGGGCAAATTCCTGGCCTGAGTAAACATCGGGTGATGAACCGCCGTTGACGAAACCGCCGCCGTAAATCCACACCATCACGGGTAGAGGCCCTTTAACGTTCGCCGGCCGCCATACGTTGATGCTCAGACAGTCTTCGCTGAAGCCAACCCCAAGCGGCGCGGCATCACCGGGAAACGGCTCCTGCATACAATCTTTGCCGTATGCCACGGCCGGGCGGATATCCGTCCAGCTTTTTACCGGCTGTGGCGGCTGCCAGCGCAGATCGCCGATCGGTGGCGCCGCAAAGGGAATGCCCTTGAATGCATCCACGCCTTGTGCTGATGTTCCCGCAATACGACCACTGTCCAGGGTAACCTGAGGTGCGTTCGCCAATGCGGATTGGCTGGCGGCAGCCATTAATAATAACAGGCTGGCGGTTAGCGTTTTATTCATGTGATTATTCCTTTGATGCCATAAAAAAGCGCCGGGAGCGATGGGTGGCGGGCACGAAGCCCGCCATAAAAAAAACCTGCCATGCACGGTAGTAATACCATGCATGGCAGGTTCGCCTTTTATCGATCAGTCACGCCCTGTATGTCTGCTTATAGGGCGTTTAATTTGAGATGGCAACCTTCGGGGAAGATAAATGTGATAACAATCAAAACCGGTTTCATCTGGTGGGGGCATCGCGGGCCATCGCCGCCAGCAGGGTATCCAGCAGGCCGGGGAAGCGGGCATCAAGGTCTTCACGTCGCAGGGAAAGCAGGTTTTCGCGTCCGTTCGGGCGCTGCCAGATCACGCCGCTGTCTCGGAGCACTCGCCAGTGATGCGTCATAGTGGATTTAGCCAGCCCCTGAAGCAGCCCTTGGAGCAGGGTGCCGCAGGCTTGTTCTCCCCCCTGGGACAGCACTCTTACCACCTCCAGCCGCAAGGGGTTACCCAATGCAAATAGCACGTTTTCCAGACGAATCTGTTCACGTTCGGGGTGGTTGGCGATCATAGCGGTCCTGTGTGGTTGTGGAAGAATTAACGCGGTAAATAACCAACCGGAATGAAAGACGGATTTTTCCGGCGGAGCGGTAATATACCGAATACCCTATCAATGTGCCATGCTGTAAAAGAAAACCTATTAAATATACTGTTCGTATATACTCGTACAATTGTACTATAATAATGACCGGTATCAAATCGAGTTCTGCCGCAGACAGTTAGCTGCCAGCCCAGAATTAGTGTCACTAATTAAGGATTTTTATATGGCTCGCACAACCCCCATTGAACGCTATCGCAATATTGGTATTTCTGCCCATATCGATGCAGGTAAAACCACCACAACAGAGCGCATCCTGTTTTATACCGGGGTGAGTCATAAGCTGGGGGAAGTTCATGATGGCGCGGCAACAACTGACTGGATGGCGCAGGAACAGGAACGCGGTATCACCATCACGTCGGCGGCGGTAACCTGCTTCTGGCAGGGGATGGATCATCGCTATCCCAAACACCATATCAATATTATCGATACCCCCGGACACGTGGATTTCACCATTGAGGTGGAACGCTCAATGCGCGTGCTGGATGGCGCGGTCATGGTGTACGACGCCGTCGGCGGGGTTCAGCCGCAGTCTGAAACCGTGTGGCGCCAGGCGAATAAATACCATGTTCCGCGACTGGCATTCGTTAACAAAATGGACCGTCCCGGCGCCGATTATTTCCGTGTCTGTCAGATGATGATCGATCGGCTGAAAGCCAATCCGGTGCCGATTGTGATCCCGATTGGTAGTGAAGAACACTTCTCGGGGGTGGTCGATTTACTCAAGATGCGCGCCATCATTTGGGATGAAGCCTCACAGGGGATGACCTTTAGCTATGAGGCGATCCCCGATGAGTTGCTGGCAACCGCGCAGCAATGGCGTGAAAAAATGGTGACGGCAGCGGCCGAGGCAAGCGATGACCTGATGACGAAATACCTGGATGGAGTGGCGCTAAGCGAAGAGGAAATCACCTCCGGTTTGCGCACGCGTACCATCGCGGGTGAAATTCAGCCCATGCTCTGCGGCTCGGCCTTCAAGAATAAAGGCGTACAACGCATGCTGGATGCCATCATCGAGCTGATGCCGTCGCCGCTGGATATTCCGCCGGTCAGTGGCGTCGATGAGGCAGGGAATGAAGCGATTCGTCATGCGGACGATAATGAAAAATTCTCGGCGCTGGCATTCAAGCTGATGACGGACCCCTATGTCGGACAGTTGACCTTTGTCCGGGTCTACTCCGGCGTGCTGAAAAAAGGGGACAGCGTTTACAATCCGGTGAAAGGCAAGAAGGAGCGCATTGGCCGTATTGTCCAGATGCATGCTAATGCCCGTCATGAAGTGGATGAAATTCGGGCCGGCGACATTGCCGCCTGCGTGGGGCTGAAAGAGGTTACCACCGGCGAAACCCTGTGCGATCCCGATTCGGTGTTGACGCTGGAGCGTATGGAGTTCCCCGAACCCGTGATTTCGCTGGCTATCGAGCCGAAAACCAAGGCCGATCAGGAAAAAATGGGGATCGCGCTGCAACGGTTGGCGTCAGAAGATCCGTCATTCCGGCTCAGAACCGATGAGGAATCCGGGCAGACGATTATTTCCGGTATGGGGGAACTGCATCTGGAGATTATTGTTGATCGTATGAAACGCGAGTTCGGCGTGGAGGCCAATATCGGCAGACCCCAGGTGACCTATCGGGAAACCATACGCAGCAAGGTCGTGGACGTCGAAGGGAAATTTGTGCGCCAGTCGGGGGGTAAGGGCCAGTACGGGCATGTTGTTCTGACGGTTGAGCCGCAGGCGGCCGGTACAGGTTTTACGTTCGAAGATGCAACCAAGGGCGGCGTGGTTCCGCGTGAGTTTATTCCGTCGGTTGAAAAGGGCGTGCGTGAGGCGATGATGACCGGCGTGCTGGCGGGATATCCGATTGTGGATGTCAAAGTCACGTTGACGTTTGGTTCCTACCATGAGGTGGATTCCTCGGAAATGGCGTTCAAAATGGCGGCTATTTTTGGCTTCCGCGATGCGGTTAAACGCGCTAACCCGGTGATACTTGAACCGGTGATGAAAGTGGAAGTCGAAACGCCGGAAGAGTATGCCGGTAGCGTGATGGGCGATCTCTCTTCTCGCCGGGGGTTGGTGCAAGGCATGGAGGAAATGATCGCCGGACGGATTATCCGCGCCGAAGTGCCGCTGTCGGAGATGTTCGGTTATTCGACATCGCTGCGATCAATGTCGCAGGGGCGTGCAACCTACTCAATGGAATTCAAACACTACGTGGAAGCACCTCGCAACGTGATGGACGAAATTATTGCGGCAAGAAGTTCCCGCTAGCCGTTTCTTTTCCGGCTGAAGAGATAGTGTAGGGTCCACGCTGCCGGGCACGATAGATCCCGAAACGAAGTATGACCTTCTCAACGCGCCTTTGACCGGGCGCGTTAAGGTCCGACTTCTGCATCCCGCAATCTATGGATATATTGCTATCTGTTATTTACCCTTATTATTTCCATAATAAACTATTTTCTTATTATTTATTTCTTCTCATATTATCTGACGTTATTTTCAACAATTGGGTGTTTATTTTCCTCGAATTTTTAAAATCCTATATAATCAGATAGCTTTTGAAAATGACTATTATGACGACGGATATATTTCGTCTTATCTCTCTATTTTTCAAATTCCAGGTGTGTGGGTTTTTTTTAGCTTCTCTTCGTCCCTGCGTAATCTGATTATCTGGACGGGTTCTTGGTCGCTGCCGCCTGCGTATTGAAATCTATAGAGTATTGACCAAAATAGTCATCCTTTAAACAAAAGGAAATGATGAATGAGATTAAAAAAGAAACGCAATGAGCCAATGAAAATACAGGATATTACGATCATTGATGATACCAAGCTGAAAAAAGCCATCACAGCGGCGGCGCTTGGAAATGCGATGGAATGGTTCGATTTTGGCGTTTATGGATTTGTGGCTTATGCGCTTGGTCAGGTATTTTTCCCCGGCGCCGATCCCGGTGTGCAAATGATTGCGGCACTGGCAACGTTTTCTGTTCCTTTTCTCGTCAGACCGCTAGGCGGGATATTTTTTGGTGCCATGGGAGATAAATTCGGTCGCCAGAAAGTGCTATCGATCACCATTATTATTATGGCGGTGAGTACCTTTTGTATCGGGCTGATCCCGTCTTACGCATCCATTGGCATCTGGGCGCCGATATTATTGCTGTTGGCAAAACTGGCGCAGGGTTTTTCCGTCGGTGGAGAATATACCGGAGCCGCTGTCTTTGTAGCGGAATACTCGCCGGACAGAAAACGCGGTTTTTTAGGCAGCTGGCTGGATTTTGGCTCGATTGCCGGCTTTGTCATGGGGGCCGGGGTTGTTGTATTGATCTCCTCAATTGTTGGAGAAAGGGATTTTCTGGATTGGGGATGGCGTATTCCTTTCTTTATCGCCGCGCCATTAGGGTTGATTGGTATTTATCTGCGTCATGCGCTGGAAGAAACGCCGACCTTTCAACAACATGTGGACAAAATTGATAAAGACTCGAAAGACAGCCTTCAGTCGCCGCCGAAGATTTCTTTCCGTGAAATCGCCACCAAACAGTGGCGGAGTTTGCTGGTTTGTGTGGGGTTGGTGATCACCACCAACGTGACTTACTACATGTTATTGACATATATGCCGAGCTATCTCTCGCATAGTCTGCATTATTCCGAAGATCACGGCGTCATGATTATTATTGCGGTCATGATTGGTATGCTGTTTGTACAGCCGGTAATGGGATTAATGAGCGACAAATATGGGCGCAAGCCGTTTGTCATCTGCGGCAGTATTGGCCTTTTACTGTTGTCGGTGCCTAGTTTCATCTTGATTAACAGCGATGTAATCGGGCTGATTTTCTGCGGTTTGTTAATTCTGGCGGTGTTGCTGAACTCGTTTACCGGCGTGATGGCATCGACGCTGCCAGCGATGTTTCCGACACATATTCGTTATAGTGCGTTGGCGATATCCTTCAATATATCCGTGCTGGTTGCCGGCTTTACGCCAACGGCGGCGGCGTGGCTGGTTGAATCAACCGGTAATCTCTATATGCCCGCTTATTATTTGATGGTTATCGGCATTATTGGATTGATCACGGGAATGTCGATGAGGGAAACCGCGAACCGGCCATTAAAAGGGGCCACGCCCGCGGCGTCCGATCGGGCTGAGGCCAAAGAGCTGTTACAGGAACAGTTCGATAATATTGAACAGAAAATAGAAGAAATTGACGGGCAGATTGCGGCGCTGGAGCAGAAAAGAACCGCGCTCATCGATCAGCATCCTAAAATCAATTAGGGTAATGACAAACGAGTGCCTTAATCAGAAAGAAGCCACTTCGTATGGAGTGGCTTTTGCGTTATAGAAACGAAGTGTGTTTTTGTATGGTGATGGCCTGTCAATTCATGCTTTAAATGTTATAACATAACAGTCTAATGGATTCTATCTTGGGAGATCGCGATGCCAAAAACGACACAAAAAGAAGAATTACAGATTTTGGCCATGCCAAAAGAAGATTACATGAACCAGACTCAGTTGGCTTTTTTTAAACAACGTTTGGTGGATGAACGGACTACGCTCCTGAGTCATATTGATGAACTGAAAGACAGTATTCAACTGGGTGAGCAGCGCGGCGACGAAGGTGATAAGTCTATGCGGGAAGAAGAGCTGAGAATGCTATTCCGGCAGATCGATCGTGAAAGCCGGCTGCTCCCCAAGATTGATGCGGCCCTACAGCGCATCAGTAAGGGGGAGTATGGGTATTGCCGTGAAACGGGTGAGCCTATCGGATTACCGCGCCTGTTATTAAGGCCCACGGCGGATTTGAGCATTGATGCTAAAGAAACGCAGGAAATTAAAGAGTCATTGCATCGGCGCTAACCAGACATGATAGCCGTATGCCGTTAGCCGTCTGAGGCAGTAAACCTGCGGGTTTACTGCCCATGATGTTTACCGGAACGGCGGCTCATTGAACGTGCGTAATTTGCGGGAGTGCAGCTGATCGACTTCCGCTCGTAGTAAGCCGATGGTGCAAATGCCAATTTGCAGATGTTCTGAAATGGCGCCTTCATAGAAACGGTTTGCCTGCCCGGGCAATTTAATTTCGCCATGCAGCGGTTTGTCGGAAACGCACAGCAACGTGCCATACGGTACCCGGAAACGATAACCCTGTGCCGCGATGGTGGCGCTTTCCATATCGACCGCGACCGCACGGCTGAGGTTAAAGCGCAGCGCGGAAGCGGAATAGCGCAGTTCCCAGTTGCGATCGTCTGTTGTTACGACCGTACCGGTACGCAGACGCTGTTTGACTTCCTCGCCCGGCATTCCGCTCACCGTTTTGGTGGCGTCATAAAGCGCGCGTTGAACTTCGGCGATGCTGGGGATTGGAATATCGGGCGGCAGTACGGCATCCAGTACGTGGTCGTCACGCAGATAAGCGTGCGCCAGCACATAATCGCCAATCGCCTGACTTTCCCGCAGACCGCCACAGTGCCCAATCATCAGCCAGGCATGAGGGCGCAGTACCGCGAGGTGATCGCAAATGGTTTTGGCGTTGGAAGGGCCGACACCGATATTCACCAGCGTTATCCCCTTGCCGTGACGGGATATCAGGTGGTAGGCCGGCATCTGGTGATTCTTCCAGGCCAAATCGGACACCGTCTGTTCGGGACTGAGCGTCTCCGGGGTGATGTAGATACCGCCCGCGCAGGATAGCGCTTCATACGGGCTCTCCGGGTCGGCAATCTGGCCGCAGGCCCAGCGTACAAACTCATCCACATAGCGGGTGTAGTTGGTGAAGAGGATGAAGGGTTGCACATGTTCTACCGGTGTGCCGGTATAGTGGCGCAGGCGCGCCAGTGAGAAATCGGTCCTCAGGGCGTCAAAGTGCGACAGCGGCGAGGTCGTTGTGGAGTGAAACAGCCCATCGGCGGTTTCATCCCCGATTTTCGAGAGCTCTGTCGTTGGAAAATGCTTGGCGATGCCTGCGCTCATCGACCGATCGAGGATCAGGTCGGAACCATCCAGCACGTAAGGAAACGGAATTTCCTGCTGCGATGGCCGCACTTCAATATGGGCGGCATAGTCATTTGCCAACAGGGTCAACTGTTCGTTCAGATACTGACGAAAGAACTGCGGACGAGTAATGGTCGTGGCATAGCAGCCGGCATGAGTAAAACGACCATAGGCTCGATGCCGGGGATGAGCCGTGGATTCACCGTTCCATTTCACACAGAGTTCGGGGTAAGAAAATAATCCTGCCGCGCGGGCTTTTGCATCGGGTAGCTTACCGTTACTGATGAATTCCCCGATAGCGTCGCGCAGGGAAGAGACCGCTTCGTCGTACAACGCTTCCAGTTTATCAAGTGCCTGCGTTACGGTAAGATTTTCGCCGGACCCGCTGTTACGCATATCTTCTCCTTCGTACATTTATTATCTCGCTGTGTTGCCGTGAACCCGATTGATTTTATTACACGACAGGCTAACCGAAGATGCGATGAAATGCTCAATTAAAGAGAAGTATAAACGGCTTACTGTTTCTGACGACCAGAAAGATTCGCCGCGCTAACCGCGAGGATCGACAGGATGCCGAGCGCGGCGGC
Source organism: Brenneria roseae subsp. americana (assembly GCF_003115815.1). Classification (NCBI taxonomy): domain Bacteria; kingdom Pseudomonadati; phylum Pseudomonadota; class Gammaproteobacteria; order Enterobacterales; family Pectobacteriaceae; genus Brenneria; species Brenneria roseae. The sequence goes on from NZ_QDKJ01000018.1 coordinate 8,820, forward strand.
GGGAGCCAGTACGCCCCAGAATGCCCGTTCGATATAAGGCATGCCTTCTGCCAGTACGCGACCCCATTCCGGCGTGGGTGGCGATGCGCCTAATCCTAAAAATCCCAGCGACGCCAGTGCCAGCGCAATACCGGGTAAACGCAGCATGGCATGGCGAAACAGCGGCCCAACCAGCGCAGGCAAGACGTAAAACAGACTACGCCGAATCGGCCCGACGCCGAGCATTGGCAGTTGACGAAGGTAGGGGCGGGCATTGATTTCGGTGACCAGCGCGGCGGTGTGAGCGGCCAGAGGCGCCCAACTGACGGCGATAACCGCTATCGCTGCCCCCGTTGCCGTCGGGCCATTAATCGCGGCAACCAGTAAGCCCGCAATTACCGGCGGCAGGGCGTTGGTCACTTCTATCGGACCGGCAAACCCGCGGGGAAAAAGCCCTATCAGCAAACCCATCGCCAGGCAGGCCAACGATACCAACAGCGCGAGGAGGCAGGTGTTGAGCGTGCCATGCGCCACCCGCGCCAGCAAGTCGCGCCCCATGGCGTCGGCCCCGAACGGCAGTTCAAGCGATGGTGGTTGCAAGCGCAGAAACGCCGACGCATAGGGATCGCGTGGGAGTCCACTGATTACCAGGAGCGCCAACAACAGTAAACAGATCAGCGGAAGCCAGATGGCGTAGCGGGATACCGTCAGCCGATTCTCTTCCGGTATCGGCATGGCGCCGCTGTGCAGCGCATGTCCCAGGATCAGCAGACGGATACCGCCTGCCACCATCCCGGCGAAAGCGGCAATCAACAGTAAAATAAGCACGCCGGCCTGCAATGCCGGTAAATCCTGCGCCGCCGCCGCCCCCAGCGTTGCGCGGCCCAAACCGGGGATCGCGAAGACTTTTTCTACGGCAATCGCGCCTCCGGTCAGGGAAACCAGCACCAGCCCAACCAGCGGCATGACGCTGGGTAATGTCCGTTTTAATACCGCTAGCGCAATATGCCGGCGACCAATGCCCGCCACGCTCCAGGTGGTCAGCCAGTTTTCACTGAATGTCGCCGCCAGCGCGTCGGAGAAAATGCGGCCCAAATAGCCGCCAGCCGGAATACCCAGCGCCAGTGAAGGCAGCACGGCAGAGTGCAGCCCCTGCCAGCCGTAAGGGGGAAACCAGCGTAGCCAGACCGCGCCGATAATCAATAAAAATGACGCCAACAAAAATTCCGGCAGCGCGGTGAACAATGCGGCAAACAAACCGTTAGAACGATGCGACCGGCCGCGCAAACCCTGCATAAAGGTCGTGGCGCACAGGGCGCTTGCCAGCGAGAATGCCACCAGCGCGGAAGAGAGCATCAACGTCAGCGAGACGCCGGTGGCCTGCAACATTCCCGGCAGAACCGGACGCCCGGACACCCATGAATTTCCCGCATCGCCGTGCAGCAACCCGCCAAGCCAGTTAAGCAGTAGATGCACCGGCCCCTGATCCAACCCCAGCGACTGACGGATTGCATTCAACGTTTCCTCAGTGGCTTCCTGATCGCCAGAACGGGCGCGCAGCAGGGCCAGGGCGGGGTCCTGCCCTGACAGCCACGGAAGCATGCCAATCAACGCCACGATCCCGGCCAGCGTCAGCAGGCGCGAAAACAGCGGGATCAGAATGCCATAGCGATGGTAACGCTGGCGGCTGATCGTGGTACAGGTGCGGCAATATAACGATTCACTCATTGATGCGCGTCAGCCCGTTTCGTTGATGTATCGATCAGCGCGCGTTCACGCGGGTCGCGCAGCGCATCTTGTACCTGTGCGCTTTCGCCCTGAATAACGCGTTCATGCAACATCGGGATCGCCGCGTCGCTGGCAAGAATCAGGTTCTCCGCGTGCATGATGGCCTTACGTCGTTCATCACCGGCCGGGATCGTCGTCGCCTGTTGTAAAGCTTGATCGATTTCCGGGCGGCATAGCTGGGCGATGTTGAACGACCCCTCACAGGAGAAATCACTGTAGAGATAAGCCACGGGATCGCCGGAATCCAGCACTGTCGCGCGGGATAAAATAAAAGCGTCAAACTTACCGGCCAGCGCATCGGCTTCAATCTGTGAGTATTCACGGACCACCTGCTTCACGGTAAATCCCGCAGCAGTGAGCTGCTGCGCCAGATAGACGGCGACTTCCGGCAGCTCGGCACGATCGCTGAACGTCGCCAGCGTGATCGCGGCGCCGTTGGGTACGGCCGCTTTCACCGGGTTGCTCACCGGTTGGCGCAGCGAGGCGGCCCACGGTAGCGCGGGGCCGAGTAAACCTTGCGCCACGTCGGCTCGCTTCTCATACACGTTGTCCACCAACTGCTGACGATTCACTGCATCACGAACGGCTGCGCGCATGGCCGGGTCGGCCATGACGCCGTCGCGGGTATTGAGATACAGTGTGTTGGTTCGGGGCATCGGCACTTCATGGATAAACGTTTGATCCAGCAGCGGCGCCTGGGAAACCGGAATCGCTTCCACGATATCCGCCGCGCCGGTACGTAATGCAGCGGCACGAGCGGCGCCATCTGGCACAAAGCTGACATCAATTCCGCCGGCCTGGGCTTTCCCGCCCCAATAGCCATCGAATCTGTCCAGCGTGGCGCTGCTGGTGCCATTCACGCTCCGCAGCACAAAAGGACCGCTACCGGTATTGATCGGGTTGACGACGCCATTCTTTCCATAGGCGCCGGCGGATAAAATGGCCAACTGTGGGCTGGACAGGCGCTGTGGAAGCAGGGGATCCGGAGTGGCCGTTGATACGATCACCGCATTATCGCCATCGGCGGCCACGGTCATTTGCACGCCGTCAAGAATACGGGGTTTCGGCGCGGCGTTGGCGGCGACGGTCAACGCATTGACCACGGTGGCGGCGGTCAGTGAGGTATTATCGTGAAAATGAACGTCGGGACGCAGTTCAAAACGCCAGGAACGATCGTCGATGGGCTGCCACCGGGTCGCCAGCGCAGGCTGGGTTTCGCCGATCGGATCGAGCACCACCAGCGTTTCCGCCGTACTCCAGCGGGACAGTTTGAACGCATCGTCGCTAAGCGGGGTCAGACCGGAGCGCGGCGGTTGCAACATGGCAAGTTTCAGCCGGCTGTCACTCGCCGCAGGGGGAGTATCATCCGGTTCATTAAAACAGCCTGACAGCAGCAGCGTGACGGAAAGCAGGCTGGAAACGGACCAGAGGGATGCGCGCATGTTCATCGGACTATCCTTATTAGTTCGGTGTGGAAGATGAAGTAAACGGACGACAAATCAGCGTCATGGCTATCGCACTGCACAACGGCACCGCCGCCAGCAACAGCCAGGGGATCGCCGCCTGCGGTGACGGCGCGAGCGCCTTGTCAAGCTGTCCACCGAGCAGAAAATTGCCGACCAGAACCGCCACGCCGCCCATGGATGCCAGCGCGCCGTAATGGGCGCCCAGATTGTGGTTGTTGGCAAAACGGGGAATAAGATCCATACCGACAGGGACGATCAACATCTGACCCAGCGTCAACAGCGTAATGAGCGATACCGCCGGCAGCAGGCGCTGCCAGCCTTCTGGCGGGGTAAGGTGGGCAAACAGGGCCACGCTGACGAAAGAGGACGCCAGCAGCGTAAACCCCAGCGGCAGCATACGGGCCGCGCCGTGACGACGGGCAAAGCGCGCCAGCGGCAGTTGCAGACCGATCACCATAATGGAAGCCAGCACAAACAGCGGCCCGAGGTCTTTTTCATTGCCGCCGGCGCGGTGCAGTTCGACTGGCAGGGCCAGATAGAGCTGGTTATAGCTGAACAAATAGGCGCTATAGGCAATGATAAACGCCACAAAGCGACGCTGACGGAATGTCTGCCACCAGGGGGCGATATGCAACGAAGCCTGTTGCCGCGGCGTTGCCGGCAGGTTGAAGAACAGGATGAACAGCGCCAGCAAAAACACGCCCGCCCCCGCCAGCGCGACCCGCTGAAAACCGTATCCTGCCAGCAGCGACCCCAGCAACGGCCCGAGCACCGCACCCAACTCGCCACAAATGGCAAACAGGGCGAACCATTCTGATCGGCTGCGTTTGCCTTCTTTTTCACTCTGTGTGCCGGCCTGCGCCATCAGCGCTTCAATCGCGGGCGAGAACAGCGCGCCGCCAACGCCGGTCAGGCAGGCGCCGAAAATAATCGGCCAGAGGGAATCGCCCAGCGCCAGCAGCAGATAGCCGCCGATCCGCACCACGCAACCACACAAAATCACGCCGCGCGCGCCAAAGCGATCGGCAAGCGCCCCTCCGACCAAAAACATGCCCTGCTGTGAAAAGGTTCTCAGCCCGATGACCAACCCGATCGCCCAGCCGGACAGCAGCATATCGTCACGCAGGAAGATGGCCAGAAAAGGGACTACGGCATAAAAGCCGATATTGAAGACTAACTGGCTTCCCAGTAATAACGGCGGATAAAGCCGCAGAGGATGCTCGACGATCTGGTCTGACATAAAAAGTTATCCGTTAAAACGAGTGGCTATACCCTTCATCACGTTGCCGGGGCGTTGTCCAAAGCGACAACGTTGTTGTCCTGCCTCGCGAAATCTATTGGGTATAAAGTCGGGATGGCTTGTAATAGCTGGGTGGTGTGTCGCTGCTGTGGAGAGGTCAACACCTCCGACGTGGGGCGATCTTCAATAATGCGGCCGCCATCCATGACCAGCATGCGGTCACACAGACCCGCAACCATTGAGATGTCGTGTGACACCATCAACAGACCCATATTATTTTGCAAAGTGACCTGCATCAGCAATGTTTTTATCTGTTCGCGCAACGGTAAATCCAGCCCGCTGACCGGCTCGTCGGCTAGCAGAAAGTCGGGACGAGTGACCAGCGCCCGCGCCATCGCCACACGCTGCGCCTGCCCGCCGGAAAGCAGTCCCGCGGGTCTTTCCAGCAGACGGGTGCTCAGCCCCACCTGATCCATCACCTCACGCACGCGCGCCGGACTGTATTCGCCGGGGCGCAAACGTTTCAGCGGTTCGGCAATCAAGGTTTCCACACGTTGGCGTGGCGCCAGCGAGCCGGCCGGGTCCTGTGGAATAAACTGCACTCGGCGGCGATACCAGAGCAGCGAATGCACCGATCCGGGACGTACTGGCTGACCATCGCAGTGGATGGCGCCGCTATCCGCCGCCTCCAGCGCCAGCAGGGTTCGCAACAGCGTGGACTTGCCGCAGCCCGAAGCGCCGACCAGACCGACGCGCTCGTGGCGCTGCAAATTCAGGGAGAGATCGAGGAAAATCGCCGTGGCCGAGTCGGTTTTTTGCCACGGCAAACGCGACCGATGCTGATAACGGCTCACGTGGCTCATGCTTAAAAAAGGTGACGACACGGCGTACAGCGGGGGATTCATCCGGCGAGCGCTCCCTGCGTTGGTTTTGGTAACATTTGTTTTGACAACATTTGCTTTGGCAACAGCGCACTGGCGCGCCGGGCGGCGTTAACCAGACTCCGGGTATAAGGTTGTCGCGGCGCGTTCAGCAACTGTAGCATGCTGCCGGATTCGATCACCTGACCGTTTTCCATCACCAGACCGCGCTGACACAGTTGGGCGGCAACCGCGATATCATGGGTGATAAACAGCAAGGCTGGCGCAGTCGGCTCGGCGCATTTTTCCCGTAACACCTGTAGAACCTGTTGCTGAGTAATCACATCAAGCGCGGTGGTTGGCTCATCCGCAACCAGCAAACGCGGCTTGCTCAACAGCGCCAGCGTAATGCAAATCCGTTGACGCTGCCCGCCGGAAAGTTCGGCAGGGAAACGCCGCAGCAACTGAGGAATATCGGCCAGTCCCATTGAGTTCAACAGTGACGTGAGTTGATTGACGGATGACGTACCCAGCGCCAGAGCAAGTTGTTTTCCCAGCGGCATCAGAGGATTGAGCGCGGTGGCGGAGTCCTGGAAAATCGCGGAAACACGGCATGAGGCCGGACGCGACAACGCTTGCCGATGCGTGACGTTTTCGCCGTTGACCCAAATCTGTCCTTCCAATTGGCAATGGGGCGGCGGCGTGCCGATGACGGCGCGGGCAGTCAGCGATTTGCCGGAACCGGAGGCGCCAAGCAGGCACACACGCTCTCCGGCATGCAGACTGAAACTGACATTATTGACTTTGATGTCACCGCCGATCGACAAACTCAGGTTGTCTATGTGCAGTATCGCATCCTTTTGTCTGTCCCTGCTGGTCATTCTTATCCGCGCTACCGCTGTTATTTGATATGTAATAACATAACAAAATAAGACCAGATGATGCAAAGGAAATGTTTTGCCGCTACATCATTATCCTCTGTCGATGGCCATGATCCCTCGCGCTATCGGGGATCATGGCGTCGTGAGTTTATGAACCCAGCAAACGGTCAAGGATGGCCTGCGCCGTTTTGACATCGGTCACCAGCGCATTGATCATGCCGGATTTGGCTGCACCAATAATCCCGGCCGCTTTTTCCGGGGTGGCGGCGACGCCGATGCTCAGCGGCGTCTGGCGAAGCTGTGCGGGGGTGGCGGCAATCATGCGGTCTTCGCCTTCCCAATGCAGTATTTCGCCCGACTCGGTAAAATAATGACGTATGACATCACCCGCCGCCTGACTTAGCGCTCGCTCATCGGGCGTCGCGGTCGTAGTTTCTGATGGGCTGGGCGCGTGAGTCAACCCAACCCCTACGATGGCCACGTCCAGTCTGTCCCACAGGGAAGCGATATGCTGGACGCTGGGATCGCAGAGGAACGCATCGCGCAACTCGGTAGATGATATATAGGGCGCGTGCAGAAAATATGGCGTTCCGCCCATCTGTTCCGCAGCCTGACGAACGAACTCATTAATCTGAAAATGCGCAGCGGCCTGCTGCATTCCCCCGTTCAGCGCCACGGTGAGTACGCCGGGCAAACGCGGCATGCCCGCCAGCGTGACTTCTCTGACCGCGCGGCCCCAGCCAATGCCCACGATCGCACCGGCGGATAGATTGGCCTGCTGTAATAAACCGGCAAGCGGGGATGCCAGCGCACCCAATACGTTCGTTGGCGGCGGCTCGATCACCGCGGCGGTTTTCAATCCCAGATGCTGGATCAGATCGGCGGTGATCTCCTCGGGAGAGGTCAACTCAATGACTTCGATACGTACAATACCTGCCGCGCGGGCCTTATTTAACAGACGCGAAATGGTGGCGGTAGAGACACCCAGCTTTTTAGCGATATCAACCTGGGCCATATCTGACTGGTAATGCAACTTTGCCACCATATGCATCATTGCGCGCGTTGTCACAATATCGGGTAAAAGATTCTCTTTCAGATTGAAATTCCTTTCTGCAATATATTACACTTGATTTGTCAATTGGAGAATTATTGCGCAACAACCATCAAATTGCAATCGGTACCCACGGTGGAAAACCCAAACAGGACAGGACGTTGAGGGGTGATTCCACCCGGTATTAATACGCTTTCCTATCGACGAAAATTCATACCAAGGAGAATTCAATGTCATCTATGTCTACATCCGAACGTCGTGGTTATCAGCAAATCTGTGGCAGTAATGGCGCCATGCTGGTCATTGCCTGCGATCAACGTGGCGCAATGCGTAGTTTGCTCTCTTCAGACCCCGATCAACAAGCCAATATCTCCGAACACCAACTGGGCGAAATTAAAGCGGACATTACCCGTTATCTCGCCAGTCAGGCTTCCTGCGTATTAGTCGATCCGGTCTGCGCGGTGCCGGAACTGGTGGACGACGGCATCATTGCGCGTGATACCGCGTTATTGATTGGTCTGGATGCTTCCGGATGGGATACCTCCGAGGCGGGTTACCGCCACTCGAGGCTGGTAGCAGGCATTAACGCGCGGCGCGTACGTGAGCTTGGCGGCAACGGCGGCAAAATCATGGTGTATTTGCGCGCCGATCGCCCGCAGGCCAATGCGCATAATATTGCGCTCTTGCGTCAGTGCATTGACGATTTTGCCCGTGAAGATCTGCTGCTGGTGGTCGAGTTCCTGACTTATCAGCTTGAGGGTGAAACGGAAGCCGAATACAAAAGTAAAATCCCGTCGTTGATCTACGAAGGAACCAACATCGCGCTGGCGTGCGGGGCGAAGGTACTAAAAATTCCCTATCCGGGATCGGCTCAGGCCTGTGCGGCTATCACTAAACTGGTGGGGGAGGTACCATGGGCCGTTCTCTCGGCCGGCGTCGATCATCATACGTTCTTGAAGCAGGTGGCGGATGCCATGCAAAACGGTGCGTCGGGCGTTATCGCGGGCCGTGCGTTGTGGAAAGACTGTATTTCGCTCAACCGTGCCGTAACCCGTGAAAAGCTGGAGACGCTGGCGGTGCCGCGGTTGAAGGAAATCCAGGCGGTAATCGGTCAATATTTTCAAGGCATTCAGCAGGGTGATCATAAAACCAGGGAGCAGATAAACCATGTCTGAACATGTCGCACCGGTCGGAAAACGCGTCGTGCTGGTCAACGGCATTCCGGCGTCAGGGAAAAGCAGCGTCGCTATCGCGCTGGCAGCCGCAACCGGCTGGCCGATCCTGTCACTGGATGGTATTAAAAATCCTTTTTTGCAGCATCTGGACGGTGTGGATCGCCAATTTAACCGCCTGCTCGGGATAGCAAGTTATCAGGCCATCTGGTCTGTTGTGGCCAGTGCGCCGTCGGGGAATACCTTCATCATTGATGCATGGTTTGGTTTCCAGCCGATAGACTGTCTTAAGGCTTATCTGGCGGAATCCGGCGTGACGCATCTTGCCGAAGTGTGGTGCCAGATCCCCGGTGAACTGGCGGCACAGCGTTATAAAGGGCGTCTGGCGCATCGCTTACCCGGACATCCTGGCGCCGAATATCTTCCTGAACTGATTGAGCTGGCAAAGGTGGCGGAACCGATGAAACTGGGCCCGCTTCTTATTGTTAATCAGACGCAGCCTGTTGAAATGGAAAAAATAACGGCCTGGACCCAGACGGTATTATTTGAAAAAGCGGCTAATTAACATTTAACCAGGCCACAACGGAATTATCCTAAATATCCATAATGGAGAAAACCAGCCGGTTTATTTTAATAATCAGCGACCGGTAACCTGACAGATAACGGGTATATTCAATTAACACGTTTATTCTGCATAAGGACGATTATGTTAACTGACTGGATTAATGAAAATAATCTTCAGCTATTTACCCATGTTGATGACTGGAAACAGGCGGTTGCATTAGCTGTTCAGCCCATGATTGATAATGGATCGGTGGAGTCACGCTATCTTGACGCTATTTATGCGATGCATGAAGAGATCGGCCCTTATTACGTGTTGGGCGAAGGTATCGCCATGCCTCACTCACGACCTGAAGATGGCGTAATTAAAACCGCACTTTCATTAATGATTATTTCAGAAGGGGTACATTTTGGCAGTCCTGATAATGATCCCGTTTATATTGTTTTCGCTCTGGCCGCCATTGACAGCCATTCACATATTGAAATGATCGCCAGTCTGGCAAAACTATTTTGTGAGGATGATGCCGTCAACCAGTTAAAAAATGCCAGAGATAAGCATGAGGTTCTTGAAATTATTCGCCAATTTTAAAGAGTGAGCCGCAATGAAAAGAATAGCCATGATTGCCAGCGGTGGTGATGCCGTGGGAATTAACGCCGCAATATTAATGCTCATTCAGCATAAGGGTCTCTCCGCGCTGGCTTTTCACGGTGGCTATGACGGGATTGTCGAACAGTCCTTTTTTGAACTCAGTGAAAGGGAGGTAAGAAGCGTACTCGCCAGTGGTAATAACCTGCTGCGCAGCGCGCGTAGCCGGTTAGCCTGGAATGCCGAGGGGCGTCAGGCGATCCGCCAGCGGCTGCGGGAACTGGAGGTTGATGTCCTGGTGGTGTTTGGCGGCGGCGGTTCGTTAAAAGCGGCGCGTTTGCTGGATGAGGAGGGAATGCCGACGCTGGTGCTGCCGATGACGATAGACAACGACATTGGCGCGACCGATTACACGTTGGGCCATGCCAGCGCATTGAGTGTCGTGACTCAGGCGCTGGATCAGCTGCATGGCACGGCGCATAACATGCCAGGCCGCATATATATGCTGGAAGTGTTTGGTGCCGATGCCGGACATATTGCGCTGAGTGGCGCGCTGGCAGGGGGCGCCCATGCGGTGATCCTGCCGGAATGTCCTCTGGATACTCACTGGCTGACCGCCCGTTTGCGTGATTGTATCGGGCAACCGTTTGGCTATGCGGTGGTGGTCTGCGCCGAGGGCTATCCGCTGGAAAATGCATACGTCGCCGGAACGCAGGGGGTTTCCATCACGCTGGGGAAAACCCTTGAGTCCAGCCTTGGCGTCCCGGTTCGTCACACCATTCTCGGTTATTGCCAGCGGGCGGCGACGCCGTCGGTACAGGACAGGCTGGCGGCAACGGCGCTGGGACAACTGGCATTGGAAGCGATACTTGCCGATCGGCATGGTTTGTTGTTCGGATTTCAAGGGACGGCGATGGCAATCGATTTACGACAGGTTGCCACGAGTAAACGGGAATTAGATCCGCAGCTGGTCGTCGCGGCACGAAACCTAAATATGATCAACTAAGGAAATACTGATGAAAAAATTATCGATTCTTGCGGTATGCGGGGCCGGGCTAGGCAGTAGCTTTGCCTGTGAGATGAGTATTGAGTCAGCCCTGAAAGATCTGGGTATTGATGCAGAGTTGTCGCATTGCGATATATCCAGTGCGACCTCTTCCCGGGCCGATATTATTGTCACCGGTGAAAATTTCAGATCGCAGTTCCAACATTATACGATTAGCGCCACCGTTATTTATCTGAAGCGGTTAGTGGATAAAAACGAAATAAAAATAAAGCTTGAACCAGTACTGAAAGAAAAAGGTTATCTTATTTAATTTATCCGATTACTGTGAAATAGAACAGGGGGAACATCATGTCTTTCCTTAATTTTATTGTCTATGATGTACTCGGTCAGGCCTCTATATTGGTATCATTAATCGCAATGATTGGCCTGATTGCGCTGAAGAAAAGCCCGGGCAGGTTATTACCGGCACGTTGAAAACATTACTGGGATTTTTGGTTTTACTCGCCGGAGCCAATATTATTGTCGTGACGTTGACGTTCCTGGGGGAAATTTTCCAGCAAGGGTTTAATATGCGTGGCGTCGTAACCGACGTGGGCGCGATTGCCGGTATCGCGCAAAAAACGCTGGGCCGGGAAACCGCATTAATTATGGTTATCGCCTTTGTGGTGAATATCGCGATTGCCCGTTTCACCCCTTTTAAATATATCTTTTTAACCGGTCAGGCGTCGCTGTGGATGGCGACGGTGTGTTCGGTGATCGGGTATATGGGCGGTCTGCGCGGGGTGGAACTGATCCTGCTCGGCGGTGGGATTGCCGGCCTGATGGCCGTGCTGATGCCAGCGATAGCGCAACCCATCGTCCGCAAAATTACCGGCAGCGATGATATTGCGCTTGGGCACTTTTGCACCATCGGTTATATCGTGCAGGCCGGCGTGGCTAAAGTGACCGGTGATGCCGGTAAAAGCACGGAAGATCTGGAACTGCCGCAAGCATTCTCCTTTCTGCAAGATACCTACCTGTCGATGATGGTGGTGATGATCCCGATCTACATCATCCCTGCGGTGGCCGCCGGGCCGGACGTGGTGGCGGCCTATTCGAATGGCGTTAACTATCTGGTGTATGCCTTTATTCAGTCGATCCAGTTTGTCGTCGGGGTTTATGTGCTACTGGCCGGGGTGCGTTTGCTGTTGGCGGAAATCGTTCCGGCGTTCCGCGGCATTGCACTGCGTATTGTACCGAATGCGGTGCCGGCGCTTGACTGTCCGGTGCTGTTTCCCTATGCGCCGAATGCCGTGATTATCGGGTTTATTTCCACCACCGTGGGCGCGGTGATTGGGATGTTCCTGTTCCCGACGGTCGGGCTGGCAATGATATTGCCGGGTATGCTGACCAATTTCTTTGCCGGCGGTACGGCGGGTATCTTCGCCAATGCGGTAGGAGGGCGGCGCGGGGCCATTATTGGCGGGGTTTTCCACGGATTGTTCATTACGTTGCTGCCCGCGTTATTGTTGCCGCTGCTGGGACAGTTCGGTTTGGAGAATGTCACCTTTAGTGATTCAGATGTGATCAGCGTCGGGTTGGTGTTTGGCTACATTCTCAATTTCTTTCACTAACGCATGACGGAGGCCGTATGAGCACTGCAATAGACGACATCCTGCAACAAGGCCTGCCTGCGCTGGCGTGCTCCAAGGCGTTGAATGCGCTGGGTAAAACGTTTTTTGAACAACAGGATATCGAAAATGCCATTCGTTGTTGGGAAAAAAGCGTGGAATGCTATGGCAAGCCTGGATTTGCTCAGGCGCAGCTGATGAAGGCGTATAATATCCGGCGTCGTGAATGCGCTCAGGCTGGCGATAGCGACGGTGCCGAACGCTATGCGCAAAAAATTGATGATTTGATGCAGCAAAGCAAAGATGCCATTCGCTATGGCTTCTGATATTGGTTGAAACCGGAGAAATATACCGCCTGGTACTGCGGTATTTCGCACCGGGAGATACTACAGAGCATGACGTTTTGCCCAGCCACGGATCTTACCGTATGGCTGGGCTCCATGCCGGCTCAGGCCGCGTATCGGTATCGGATGTTTAACGGGGATGCCGGTTCTGCTCCGCCAGCCACTGGCGCAAATGTTCGACCTGTTGCGCACCGTTAATCCGCGCTTGTTCTTCGCCGTTGCGGAGCCACAATAGCGTCGGCAACGTTTTTACCGAAAACTGTTGCGCCAGTGCGGTGTGCTGGTCGGCATCCAGATAATGGCAGAGCAGCTCCTGATAGGGCGCTTGCCGTACCAGATTGTCTAACTGGCGGTAAAGGTTTTTGCAATGAACGCAACGCTCTGCGCCGATCAATAGCAACTGAGGGCCGGATTGTTGTGTTAACGCCCGCGCATCATTTGCCGTCAGAGGCGTAAAACGCTCGCGATCGACGGCGAAGAGTTTGGGGTTGCGCTTTAGTTCTTCGCTGTCGGTGGCGACACAGAGGGCATCGCCGCTTTTCTTGTAAGGCCGGGTGCCGTCAATGCGGATGACGCTGGCAAATCCGGGCTGTGCCGCACCGGGCTGGCGAAAACGGGTATTGTCCGGCGCCACAATCGGGGTTTCCTGCGGTGTCGGCAGTTGCGGCACCCAGTCATAAGGAACGCGATAGGCACGGTAAATCATATTGGTATTGACCGTTTTGCCCCAGTAGGGTGAGACATATTCCCAGACAATTTCGTGATCCGCCGTGACTTCAAACAACCGACCGTTCGCCCCTTCATTGATCAGCGTGTTGCCATTGGGCAGCCGCTGGATGTTACTGATGTACGGGCTGTAAAAACGGAATGCGTCGGTAGGATGGGGAATGCCCGCTTCATAGGGTGAATAGCGCCAGACAATATCCAGCGTTACCGGATTGATTTCCAGCACCCGCGAGTGATCGCGCCAGGCGTTTTTTACCCCATCGGCCGAGGCCGGATTGGGGGCGCCGTAACCGGCCCAGCCGCCGTTATCGAATACCAGAATATTTCCGGCGCCGGGTAACCCTGCCGGGATCATATGGGCGTGATGCTGGCCGATAATCCAGCCGATATGCCGGAGTTCCGGCGTGCTGTAGTCGGGACCCAGTTTCCAGACGATCTTACCGCTCTGCTTATCGATAATGGCAATGATGTTTGATTCGCGGGCATCCCAGATAATGTTATCCGGATGGAAGCGGCTGTCTCCCTGATCGAACCACGGGTTAGGGCCCAAAGCCGACATGGAGTTGATGTGCATCCAGTCGCCCATCCCGCCGCCGCTTTTGCGCATATTGGGATTGTGGTAGAGAGCGGTTTTGGCGGCGTCGTCAAAGCCCAGCTCATCAAAGTGATCGCTACAACGCCATTCCCACAATATATTGCCCTGCCAGTCCACTTCGATAATGGTGTCATCCAGCAGCAGTTTATCGCTGATGCGTTCATTGTGCAGATTCTTGTGCGCCAGAATCAGCGTATTGCCGCCCAGCGATTGTGGCTCCAACCCCGGCGCGTAATAGCCCACCGGATTGCCGCTGCGCTGATAGTCATGGTGCGCCCGCGCCATCCATTCGGCGGGAAGATCGGGGTCGTTGATGTGTTCGTAGCCGTTGAATTTCCAGACGACATTGCCATCCCAGTCCACCTGGATCAGATCCACCATATCCTGCATACCATAGCGTGAGTCGCGCTCGCCGCTGTGACCCAGAATATAGCCGCCGGGCAAAATTTTGTTGGGGAAACCGTGCAGGCCTTCCCACAGCCGCAGTTCGGCCCCGTTCATATCAATCAGCACCGCGCCGCGTTCCAGCGCCTGAAAAACGGTATAGCCTCCCCAGGCTTTATCCGGGTTATAGAGAGTGGTGCCGGTCGGGTAAACGGAAGGGTGTCCCATTGTTATGCTCCATTTATAAAGTGGCTGAGGTATGAGAAGGGATTACTGTCGTTTCGGGCTGCGTCAATAATGACAGGAGTTCGCTGCACTGCCGGTGAAACGCCTGACTATCACGCTGACGCGGATGCGGGAGTGAAAGCGTAGCGATATGGCGGATACGCCCCGGACGAGGGGCCAGCACGACGATCCGGTCGGCCAGATAAACCGCTTCTTCCACATCGTGCGTGACCAGCAGCGTGGTGGTGCCTTCCAACTGATGGATACGCCGCAGCTCCTGTTGCATCTGCTGGCGGGTTAGCGCATCCAGCGCGCCAAAGGGTTCGTCCAGCATCAGAATGCGCGGATTCGCCACCAGCCCGCGGGCGATGGCGACGCGTTGCGCCATGCCGCCAGATAACTGAGCGGGCAGCGCGTCGGCAAAATCCTGTAGGTGAACCAACTGGACAAAATGGTCGATAAGTCGGGTACGTTGTTTCGCATCAAGTTTGTCCTGCGCCAGTCCCAGTGCGATGTTCTGCCGCACGGTCAGCCAGGGGAACAGACGAGGTTCCTGAAATACTATCCCGCGTTCACGACTGACCCCTTGTACGGTTTTTCCTTCCACCAGAATGCGGCCCTGATAATCGTTATCCAGCCCGACCAGCAGTCGCAGCAGCGTGGATTTGCCACAGCCGCTGCTGCCGACGATAGCAACCAGTTCGCCGCGGTGAATGGACAGCGAGAAGTCATCGATAACCGTGAGTGATTGTCCTTTAACGTGAAACTGTTTCATCAGATGGTCAAACTGCACCACTGGAATGGGGTCCGACACGTGTGTCATTCGGATTCTCCTGTTGTGCGCCAGCGCGTCATCCGTTTTTCCAGACTGATCCCCAGTCGGTCGAGTGCCGCGCCGGTCAAGCCGATCAGCAACATGCCGCTGAGAATGAGGGGCATATCCAGCAACTGCTGGGCGTTAATCATCAGGCTGCCGATACCGGTACCGGAAGACATGAAATACTCTGCGCCGATGGTGCCAAGCCAGGCGTAAATGAGTGATAAGCGTAAACCGGTGAACATGGCGGGCGCCGCGCCCGGTAAAATAAGGGTACGTAGCCGCATGGGCAGCGACAGTTGCAGTACCTGCGCCACTTCCTGCAACTGTGGCGAGCGTTGCCGCACGCCCCGATGGCTGGCAACCAGCATCGGAAAGAAGGCGGCCAGCGCGACAAACGTGATTTTGCCTACTTCATCGTTTCCCACCCAGGCGGTGAGCAACGGTAGCCAGGCGAACAGCGCAATCTGGCGCAGGGTCGCGACGGTTGGGGTAAACAGGGCATCGGCACGCGAGTTCAAGCCCAACAGTACACCGGACAGCGCCCCTGCCGCGGCACCCAGACATGCTCCGCTCAGCGCCCGCAGCAAACTGTGTTGCATCGCATCAGCCAAGGTTCCTTCAGCGATCCCCTGAACCAGCGCATGGAGCACGGCGGACGGTTCCGGCAGCAACATCCTGTCAACCCAGCCGGAAACGCTGGCCTGATGCCAGAGTATCAGCAGACCGAAGGGCAGGATGATTGCTGACAGCTTGCGGGATGGTGTGCACTGTAGCTGGCTGACCGGGAGATGCGGCCAGTAAACCAGACGCCGTTCCAACTGATTGATAATCCATTCCATCGCCAGCCCGGTGAGTCCAATGACGGCGATGCACACCAGTACGATGTCCAACTGAAATAGCTGACGTCCCCAGACCAGCAGGTAACCAATGCCTTGTGAGGACGCCAGCAATTCCACCACAATCAGCGATACCCACGCCTGGGACAGCGCGAGCCGTAGCCCGGTCAGCCAAACGGGCAATGCGGCCGGAATAGTCAGGCGTATCAGCCGCTGTTGCCAAGGTAATCTTAATGTACGCGCTACTTCCCGCAGGGAGGACGGTACGTTGCGCACACCGGTTTGCGTGTGCAGCGTGACCGGAACAATGACGGCTTTGATAATCACCGCCAGTTTCAGGCCGTCATCAATACCAAACAGCACCATGAACAGCGGGATCCAACCCAGGGTGGGGATCTGCGCCAGCGTATACACGGTGGGATAAAGCAGGCTTTCTACCCGCGCAGAGGCGCCCATCGATGCGCCGAGCAGCGTTCCGGCGATCAATCCGAGCAGTAGCCCGCCAGCCAAACGATACAGGCTGGTCAGCAGCTGTGAGAACAAATCGCCCTGCCAGAGTTCGGCGGCGGTGTGCATCACGACAGTCGGGGCCGGAAGAATTTGCGACGGCATCCACCCTTGTTGTGTGCTGATATACCACAGTAATAGCAGCGTCAGCGGAACGATAAGCGGATAGAGCGCGCCCCCCGACAGGACGGGCCAGGTCAATGATGGTGTTTTCAGCACAATAGCCTTATTCATTTTATGTCACTAAATCTGCTTGAACGAATGAATAAGTAATAAAAAACAGTTTTCAGCGTTAAACGCCAATGCAATAAAGGGATAAGTCGCGTGCAAAAAATGCATATAAGCAAATTGGCCTTGTCTGCTCTGATTTATGCTTTTTTCAACTGAATAAACCTATAAATGTTATTTAAATACGGCCTGACCCTTTCGTTAGCTTCGTGGCATTAATTCACTTGTTTGTTTATGGAAAAAACGATGTTCATTGAAAAAATGCAGCGGCAATCAGCGGCGCAACGACAGCGTAAATGGCATGATATCAGGCAGATGATCGGCGGGCTGATGCTGGCGATGGGGGTTTTCACCGCCAGCGCCGCACCGGCTGAAGAAATCACCAGCCAGCCGACTGAAATCCGTATCGGTTTGCCGGATCAAAGTGCGGGCAGCAAGCCGTTTATACGCGGCCCCTTGGGACTGGCGCATATTCGTCAACAGCTGGAACAGGTATTTGAGCCGCAGGGGATTAAAATCAAATGGTCGTTTTTTAAAGGCGCAGGCCCGGCGGTTAATGAAGCGCTGGCGAATAAGCAACTGGACGTGGTTTATCTCGGCGATCTGGCGGCCATCATCGGTCGCGCCGGAGGGCTTTCAACCCGCGTATTGGTGGGCTCACGCGGGTCCAGTTCCTATCTGGCCGTAACGCCGGAGTCAGGCATCCAGCGTATTGAAGATTTACGCGGTAAACGGATCGCCGTCTATAAAGGCACTGCCGATCAGCTCTCTTTCGAACGAGCGATTAACAGCGTCGGATTGAATGTGCGGGATATCCGGGTCATTAATCTGGACTGGACGGCAGGAAAGGCGGCGCTGGCCGCCAAACGGGTCGACGCCGTCTGGGGCGGGGTTTCCCTGCTGTCCCTGCGTAAACAGGGTATCAATATTGTCACCAGCAGCCGTGCGCTGGGCTGGTCCAATACCACGCAGGCGGCGGTGTTGGCGACGACGGATTTTATCGAACGCTACCCGCAGGCCACCCAGCAACTGGTCGATGTGCTGGTGGAAAACGCGCAGTGGATTAGCGAATCAGTTCATTTGGCGGATTATATCGCACTGATGGCGGCGCAAAGCCAGATCCCGGAAGCATTGTTTCAGGAGGAGATGCACGCGGACGATCTTAATTTCCAAAGCTCCCCGCGTTTGGATCCCTTTCTGCGCAGCAGCCTGCAAGACAGTATTCAGCGGGCAAACGCAGCCGGCCTGATCCGTCAGGTCTATTCGGCAGACGACTGGTTTGACAGCCGTTTTGTGGAGCAATCGCTAACGCGCCTGAAGCTGGAGAAAAACTGGCCGGAGTACGATATCAGCGGGCAGGCCGTTGACTAAGAACCTATCAAATAACGTCGCTTATGGGGAAAGGGGACGCCTGCGAACGCAGCGCATCCTGTTCGATAATCACGTCAATCATCAACTGAGCGAGTGGCGACAGGGTCTTTTGCAGACTGGAGATAATGCCGAATCGGGTTTGCATTTTTCCCCATTCCGGCGGGGTATCGGCCAACGGAATTTCCACTAACTGATGGCTTAGCCTGCCCAGGGCAAAGCCATCTTCACTGGCAAAGCTGATCGCCTGCGAATGACGCAGCACGCTAAACACCGAATAGATATGATCGCACTGGATCTGTGGACGATAATCTGGCTGCCGGGTCAGGGTAGCCAGTATTTTACGCATGCCGACAGGGAGATAGGGGGATGCCAGCGGAAAATGCAACAGTTCCTCGGGGTAAACTTTCTCTTGCTGCGCCAGCGGATGCGAACAGTGACAGATAAAAAAACAGCGTTGCTGACTTAACGGCTGTACGCGAAAGGCCGTTTCCAGTTCTGCCTGCCAGGTATCAGCAACGAAAAACGGGCATTCATCCGCCAGTAAACGCTGCCGCAGCGACTGCCAGTTATCCACGCTGTAGGTCACTCTGGCTCGCGGACGTAATTGCTGGAAATGCGCCACGGCTTTGGGAATCAAGGTCATGGAAGGCGCCGGGCCGCAGCCAAATGTCAACTCGCCTTCTTCCTCATCGCTGATTTGCTGCATGTCGGCAATCAACTCCCAGGACAACTCCTGCATTCTGCGGGCAAAAGGGAGCAGCTTTTGCCCCTGCCACGTCAGGGCAAGGCGTTTGCTCTGACGATCAATCAGCGGGTAGCCCATCGTCTGTTCCAGCGTTTGGATGCTGCGGCTAAAAGCCGACTGAGATAAACACACCGCTTCGGCGGCCTGAACAAAACTGCCGTGTTCCACCAGCGCGAGAAAATTTCGTAACTGCCGCAAATCCAGATGCATAGGATGACCCAATCAGGCGGCGTGCGCCTGCCATTCACGACCGGGGATCGCGGCAAGTAGCTGCCGCGTGTAAGCGTGTTGCGGGTGCTGGAATACCTGTTGGGTTAATCCTTGCTCCACAATCTGCCCCGACTGCATGACGATAATCCGATCGCAAACCTGTGCCGCGACGCGCAGATCGTGGGTAATAAAAATCATCGACAGGCCCAGACGTTCTCGCAGTTCTGCCAGCAAGGCCAGCACCTGAGCCTGCACGGAGACGTCCAGTGCGGACACCGGTTCGTCGGCCACCAGAATCCGGGGTTCCACTGCCAGCGCCCGCGCCAGCCCGATACGCTGGCGTTGGCCGCCGGAAAACTCATGCGGATAGCGATGAATGGCGGAAGCATCAAGCCCGACCAGAGCAAATAGCGTTTTGACTTTTTCCAGCGCTTCGGCGCGCGGTACGCCCTGAATTAACAATCCTCTCGCCACGATGCCGCCGACGCGCTGTCGCGGATTCAGCGATGAATAGGGGTCCTGAAACACCATCTGGATATGATGGCTGTATTCCCGCAGTTGATGCCGAGGCAACTGAGCCAGATCCCGATCGGCAAACCGGATTTCCCCGGAATCTGGCTGGTACAAACGGACGATACAGCGCGCCAGCGTTGATTTTCCCGAACCGCTTTCCCCCACAATACCCAGCGTACTGCCCTGCGGCAGTTCCAGGCTGACATCCTGCACCGCCTTTGACTGGCGTTTGTGGCGATTAAACCAGCCGGACTGGCGGAACGTCTTGGTAATATGCTTCAGCGTCAGTATCGGGGTGTTTTCCGCAACGGGACGCGGTGCAGTCGGATGCAGTGACGGAATGGCGGCGATCAGCGCGCGGGTGTAATCATGCTGTGGCGCATAGAGCAACTGTTGGGCCGATCCCTGTTCGACCAGTTCGCCTTGCCGCATGACCGCGATCCGATCGGCGATATCCGCAACGACGCCAAAATCGTGGGTAATAAACAGCACCGACGTTCCCTGACGCTGCTGCAATTCGCGAATGAGTTTGAGGATCTGCGCCTGCGTGGTGACGTCCAGCGCGGTGGTCGGCTCATCGGCAATCAACACCCGCGGTTCAAGCGCCAGCGCCATGGCGATCATCACCCGCTGACGTTGGCCGCCTGAAAGCTGGTGAGGATAAGCGTGCGCGATGGCGGCGGGATCCGGAAGATGGACGTCAGTCAGCAGTTGCTGTACCCGCCCGGCGATCTCGCGCCGCGGCAGGATATGCTGATGCGTCAGAAACATTTCCGCAATTTGGTCGCCCACTTTGTGCAGCGGATTTAAGGCGGTCATCGGGTCCTGAAAAATCATGCCGATGCGAGCGCCGCGCAGCTGACGCAGATCGTTTTCCGTCAGATTCAGCAGGTCGCGACCTTCAAACTCAATACTGCCTTCCGTCGGGCGCACCTGATCGGGCAATAACCCCATAATGGCGCTGGCGGTCATGGATTTCCCTGAGCCGCTTTCACCCACGACGCATAGAATTTCATTGGCATACAGGTCGAGTGACACCTGGCGTAATGCCCACGGACGATCGGCGTCGGCCGGCAGCGCGACGCTGAGATTTTTAATCGATAACAAAACGCTCATCGGTTTTTCAGCCTTGGGTTCAGCGCATCATTGAGTCCCTGTCCGACCAGCGAAACAGAGAGTACGGTTAATAAAATAGCTACGCCGGGGATCGCCGATACATACCATTCCTGACGCAGCACGCTGCGCCCGGCACCAATCAGATTTCCCCAGGAGGGCACATTGGGATCGGACAGATTCAGGAAGGCCAGCGCGCTTTCCAGCAAAATGGCAACCGCCATGATAACGCTGGCGTAGACCACAATCGGCGGCAGGGCGTTGGGCAGGATTTCACGGAACACAATGGGCATATCGCGCATGCCGAGCGATCGCGCCGCCTGCACGAACTCCCGGTTGCGCAGTGACATGAATTCGGCGCGCGTCAGCCGGGCGGCAGGCGGCCAGGAGACGATGCCGATGGCCCAGATCACGGTGTCCAGCGTGGAACCAAATACGGCGATCAGCACCAGTAGCAACAGAAAGTTGGGCAAAATCTGGAATGCTTCCGTCAGGCGCATCAACAGGTCATCAACGATCCCGCCGTAGAAGCCTGACAGCGCGCCGACAACAATACCGATAACGATAGCGATGATCGTCGCCACCAGCCCGATGGTCAGAGAAATGCGCGCACCGTGGAAAATCTGCGCGGCGATGTCTCGTCCGGTCTGGTCGGTGCCGAGTAGAAAGTTCGGATTGTGCAGCGGCCATTGCAACGGGCGGCCCGCCAGCCGCAGCGGGTTATTCGGAAAAAAAAGATCGGCGGTGAGCGCCATACCAACCACCAGCAGCAGTAAAATCAGGCCGAGCAGGGCCGCCGGGCTGTGGGCGTAGCGTTTAAAAAATTGACGCATTATTGTTCACCCGAGATACGCGGATCGAGCCTGGCATACAGCAGGTCCACCAAAAAATTGATACTGATGACCAGCAGCGCCGACACGAAGACAACGCCCAGCAGCGTATTGAGATCGCGCTGCATGACCGATTCGTAGGCCAGACGGCCCAGTCCGGGCAGTGAGAATACGCTTTCCACCACCACCGAACCGCCCAGCATGGTGCCTGCCTGCAAGCCAATCAGCGTGATCAGGGGCAACAGGGCGTTGCGCAGAATGTGGCGCACCACGATGCGGTTTTCACGCAGTCCCTTGGCGCGGGCCGTGCGTACGAAATCCAGCGTGGCGACCTCCAGCATCGATGCCCGCATGATGCGCAGATACACCGCGAGGAAGATCAGCGCCAGCGTCAGCGTCGGCAGCACCAGATGCCTGGCGATATCCAGAATACGGTCGATGCCGGTCAGCCCGCTGGCAATGGTTTCAAATCCACCGGAAGGAAGCCAGTCGAGATAGATGGAGAACAGAAAGATACCCATCAACCCAAACCAGAAGGAGGGCGTGGAGTAAAAAATCAGGCCCAGCAGTGAAATCAGGGTATCCGGCCAGCGATTGACCCGGCGTGCGGCGATAATCCCCAACGCCATGCCCGCCGCGACGGCCAGCGCCAGCGAGGTAGCCATCAGCAGCAGCGTGACGGGCAGACGTTCCAGAATTACCGCTGCGACGGGTTTACCATAAATCGCCGACTGGCCCAAATCGAGGTGTATCAACCGCCACAGATAGTCTCCCAATCGCACGGCGGTAGACTGATCGAGAGCATAGTAACGCCGCAATTCTTCGATCATCGTCGGATCGCCGCCGCCGATCTGCGCCACCAGCGCATCGACCGTATCCCCCGGCGCGAATTGCAACAGCAGAAACAATCCCGCCAGAATGATCAACAGCGCCGGAATCGCCGCCGCCAGGCGACGGCCGGCGAGCAGTAATAATGTCATTGCGCTCAGGCCTCCAGCCAGGCGTCGTGCCAGCTACTGGATGGCCAACGCGCCGTATTGAGCGCATTTTTCAGTTTTTTATTCACGACGCTGTAGAACTGGCGTTCGGTGACAAACCAGACCGGGAACTGCTCGTTCGCTTCCTCCACCAGTTGCGCATACAGCGCGCGCCGTTTGACCGGATCGATTTCCGAGGCGGCATCGTCGATCAGTTTATCCACCACGTCGGATTGCCAGCCGTACTGGTTGGTCCACGGCGAGCCTGCCGGGCTGCCTGAACGCAGCCAGACGGTGGTCGATACCGCAGGATCGCCCCGGTACTGGTGCCAACCGGTGGCGAGGTCGAAATTATGATCTTTGTAAACGGCGGACAGCGAACCGGCATAGTCAAAGTTGGTGATATCCACCGGGATGCCGATTTCCGACAAGGCCTGCTGAATATAGGTCGCGAACAAGGTCACATCCTCGCCGTTGGTGATAGGCACCAGTTTCAGTTTAAAGCGTTCACCGTTGGCCGCACGGGGATAGCCGGCTTCATCCAGCAGCGCTTCCGCTTTTTTGCGATCGAACGGATAGGGCGGCTTGCTGTTGGCCGGATAAAACGAGGTGGAGGTGGACGGAATGATGCCGGTCGCCGGTTTGCCCTGACCGTACAGGAAGTTTTCGATAAAGAACGGCACGTCGATGGCGTGGGCGATGGCGCGTCTGACGCGGACATCGGCGATTTCTTTGCGGCGGAAATTGAATTCCAGCGTGTTATTAAAGACGTTGGCCTCAGAGCCTTTCGGCGTCACCTCAAAGTCAGGATGTTTTTGCAGTCGATCCAAATCCGCAAGGGAAAGCTGAGAGTAGGCGCTGAGCTGAATCTGCCCGGTTTCCAACGCGGCGGTGGCGGCGGATTTATCCGTAATGATGCGCCAGACAATCCGTTCGATATAGGGTTGATCCTGACGCCAGTAATCCGGATTGCGGGTGGCGATAATGTACTGCCCACGTTCATACTGAACAAATTTAAACGGCCCGGTGCCAATCGGCGCCGTGTTGGCCGGGTTTTCCAGCACGTTACTGTTTTCATACAGATGGCGCGGAACGACATAGCCGAGATCCGCCAACGCCCGCAGCAAGAGCTCAATCGGCATTGGGCGGGAGTAGTGGAACACGACGGTATGATCGTCGGGGGTATCAACCGCCTCCAGATATTGCTGAAGCGCCGTGCCATAATTGAGCTGTTTTTTCCATAGCTCCAGCGCATTGTACTGCACGTCTTTGGCGGTAAACGGCTTACCGTCATGCCATTTGACCTGCTCGCGCAGTTTAAAGGTAATGGTCTTGCCATCTGGCGTGGTGTGCCATTCGGTTGCCAACTGCGGAATAATGTTTCCTTGCGCGTCCAAATCCACCAGTGATTCGATGATTTTACTGGTTACGATGTAAACACCGGTGGAGGCGCGCAGCGCCGGGTTAAGGATGCGCTGTTCCGCGGCAATGTGTACGCCAAGCGTACCGCCTTTGACCGGCGTGCCGGGGAGGACGCCGGAAGCCGGACTGTTCTGCGCCGCCGACAGAAAAGAAGTGAATGGTAAGGTGGCCGTGATGGCCGCGGAGGAAATTAACAACCGCCTGCGTGAAATATTCATAAAAATCCCTGTAAGAAGAAATTAACCAATAAGGGAAAAAGAATAAGGGCGGGACTAATTATTAGTGAAATGACGATTTATTCTATCGCATTGCATTATTGGTATATATAAAGTGAAAAAATCATATATCTATTTTTTGGTAAAGTTAATGCGAAAAAATCACTAACCAAATGAAAAATTAAAATCTCTAATACGATCATCTCGTTTGTTTCACTAAACGCACCCTAAAAATAGTTAACCGGATAGACTTTATTACACGGGTGTCAGGGGGGAGTATGGCAAATTTATTATGGGATCATGTCGTTCATTATGTGAATAATCTGGATGATGCCGTCGCGGCATTTACCGATCGCCAACTGGTGGCGTTTCCCGGCGGTTCCCATCCGGGGTGGGGAACCCATAACGCGCTGAGTTATTTTGGCCTGACCTATATTGAGTTTCTGGGGATCCGCGATGCCGATGAGCTGGCGGCCGCTCAGGAGCGGTTCTTATTGTCACGTGATGCGCAAACCTTTTTACCGGAACAGCAGATCCTGTATCGCATTGCCCTGCGCAGTGACGATATTGATGCCAGCTATGCCGCGCTCCGGCAGCACCATCTGGCGCTTTCTCCGATCGTTGCGGGCAAACGTCATGATGCGCAAGGCAATCTTATTGAATGGCGTATGTTCACCATTGCCGGCGATTATCAGGGCCTCGCCTATCCTTTTATTATCCAGTGGGGCGAAACGGACGCCGGACGTTTGCGGTTGCTTCGGCAGCGCGGTCTTGATCGGCCTCATCCGGCGGGGCGCGTGACGATCCAATCCGCGTTGTTCAAGGTCAAACAACCGCAGCAGGTTGCCGCTCATTGGCAACAGCTGTTTAATTTACCTCGCAGTGAACAAAACCCTGCCCATTTACTGATTGGCGACCAGCAGTTTATTTTCCAGTCTGGCGAATCAAATCGTCTGGCGTCGATTCAGTTGCAGACTGACAATCCTGAATTAAAGGCGCTCAGCATATTTGTTGGCGACGGCGAGTATCAGTTGGTTTAATTTTTCTTTGACGTTAATAGAATAATTACGTCAGATATAGAATCCATCCTATTAATAACGGTCATCCTGACAGGGGATATAACCGGGAGGTTCACATGGCAAAGGTTCACTTTATTGGCGCCGGGCAAATGGCGGAAGCCATTATTCGTGCGTCATTGGCGCGAAACACGCTCACCGCCGGGCAGATTAGTATTGAAGATATTGACGCTGACCGTATTGACACCGTCAGCCAAATCTATCACCTGCCTGACCAGCATGACGCAACGGATGCGCTGAGACAGGCCGATCTGGTGGTGATTGGCGTGCGTCCTCAAGACGATCTTGCCGCCGTGACGAAACGCATTCGGCAGACGGCGGCGTCTCACGGCACGGTGGTGTCGATTGTGGCCGGAGTCACGCTGGAACAGCTGGCGTCGTTACTGGGTTCGGAACGGGCTATTGTGCGGGTGATACCGAATACCCTGACCGATACCGGCTACGGCTACAGCGGCGTGACGCTTAACGACCATGCCCGTGCGGAGAATATTGAGACGTTTCTGTCCGGCTTCGGTAAATTTCTGTATCTGGAAGAGCGCCTGATCGATGTCTTTACCGGCTTTGGCGTGGCCGGGCCAAACTACATTTACTATTTTATTGAGTCTTTGACGGATGCGGGAGTACTGGCGGGATTGCCGCGTGCGCAAGCGACGCAGGTGGTGCTGGAGAATCTGGTCGGGGCGGTTGAGATGCTGAAGCTCAGTAAGAAACACCCGCGCCAACTGCTGGATATCAATAATTCACCGGCAGGGGTGGGAATGCATGGTCTTTACGAGTTGAACAACAGCGATTTTGCCGCGGGGTTACAACGTAGTGTGCTGGCGGCGGTAAGAAGAACGACGGAACTGGCGCAGGTTCACTGACTGCGGTCCGGCGTTTTGTTCTGATATCTGAAACCAGACCTTTACCGTCTGTCGGGGTGATGTCAGTGATGACATCACCCCGATAAAGTTTACCGGGCGGCGCGGTTCGAACAAGGGCAATCGGTATCAGAACAAATCGACTCTCACATCAACCCCGACGGTTCTCCCTTCGTTGATTTGTGCATAGGCTGAGGTTCCGCTCAGGAAACCAAAGGTACGATAGCGTCGATCAAAGACGTTATTGACGTAACCCGCGATATTGATCCGATCGGTGGCCTGCCATCCCAAACGCAGATCGGTGGTGGCATACGCGCCCTGACGTAACTCGTTGTCGCCGTCAAAGTAATGGGGCCCCACAAGATTTAACGCAATACGCGGCATGATGGCGCCATATTGTGTATTAATCATACCGTTAAGGCTGGTGCCGGCACCGTAGCGCGGAACAAAGGGAACGCGTTTATCCTGATAGCGCTCGCTATCGCTGGTGAATTCGGAACGAACGTAGTTACCGTTAATATCCCATGACCAACCGGGAATAAACTGCCACTTCGCGATCAGTTCCATACCCGTTGCGTCGGCACTGCCTGCATTACTCAAGGTCTGCATACCGACCGGCCCTGAATACAGCTGCATATCGCGGGTATGGGTATGGAATACCGCCCCCTGAAGTTGCAGATCGCCAGTCTGGTAGCGCGACCCAATTTCATAGTTCATGGATTTTTCCGCGGTATAAGGGCTCGCCGGCGTGCCTGCCGTTGGCGATAGATTGAAGCCTGTCGGTTTGTATCCCTGCGCGACGCGGGTATAAATGCGCCAGTTGCTATCCAGCAGATAGCTGGCGGAGAGTTGCCCTAATACCTGATCGTCATTGGTACTGTTTTGGTCGCCAAACCCCGCTCCCGCCATCTGGCCGTGATAGCGGGTATCGGCTTTATCATGTGACACGCGCAGCCCGCCGCCAAGATCGATACGGTCGGTCAGATGCCAGGTTAAATCACTGTATGCGGCCAGCGTTTTCGCAGAGGTATCCGAATTGGTCTGCATATAAGGCATACCTGACATGCTGTAAGTCAGGTCGAGTTTTTCACGCGTTTGCTGTCGGTACAGACCAACGACCATATCCACCGTACGTCCATTCCCATATGTGGCGGCGCGCAGTTCCTGTACGTCTTGATTCCAGCGTTCCGGCATGTCGGCGATTAGCGTGCTATTCGGAAATGTACGCTCATAATTTTGCTGCTGCCATGCGCTAACCAAGCTGAATATCCAGTTGGCGGTGGTGTATTTTCCGGTCAGCGTCTGGCTGTGTGTACAACGGCGCAGATAAGGATCGGGGGCGCCTGGGGCGATATCCAGCGTGCGGTTTTTCACATCGCCGAAAGGCAAATAGGTGTCCTGCGTGGCGCGCGTGCAGTCTTCCGTAATGGCGAGGCTGGTTTCCCATGATTGCCCGTCCGGCGCCAGTCTCAGTCGCACATTTCCCACGTTTGCCTTGGTGCCGCCGAGGTTGTTGTTGCCCGTTGATGGGTTAGTCATGGCGCCGGAATCCACCTGACGCAGCAGCGTGACGCTGCCATATAACAGACCATCCTGTATCGGCCCGCTGACGTTGATTTTGCCATGATAGCCGTCCCGGCTGGCAACGCCCCCTTCGATATATCCCCGCGGCGTGCTATCTGGTTGTTGCGTCACAATGTTGATAATCCCCCCCTGAGCGCTCTTACCGTACAACGTGCCCTGCGGTCCTCGCAGCATTTCGATGCTCTCAATATCTGTCAGCGCCTGTACCGTATAGGTCGACAACTGCGGTACGCCATCAACATAGAGGGTTACCGCCGGACTGTAGAAGTCCTGCGCCGAAGAGACGCCGCGCAATGAGATTGACGGGAACAACAGACTGCCGTTGTTCTCCAGATTCAAGCCGGGTAACACCCGTGTCAGCCGATCGGTGCTGGTGACGCCGGCATCTTTCAGCTCTGGTGCGGTTACGATGGTGGAGGAGACGTTATTCGATGATGCGGAGTAGGGCGATTGTTTGCTGGCGGAGACCGTCAGGGTGTCTTCCGCTGCGGCATATGCGCAGGAGGACAGCAGCAGGCCGGTGAAGGCCAATGGATACAGACGCATTATTTTCATTGTGGAATCCCTGAAATGACGAAAAGAAGATGCCAGATAACGCCGGTCTGGCGGTAGTAAATGCGATGTTTCAAAGGCAAATGATAATTATTTGCATAAAATGAACTACCCGCATCGGGTTTATTTCAACCTCAAAGCGGTTGGCTTACTCCGGCTGACAACGGGCGATCGCCTTATCAATGCTGTGCCCCCGGGTTTAGCGGCTCGGTGCCGGCCGCCGGGAGACATCGGGTGAAAAGGCATGAGACAACCGTTGGCATAGCCGCCAGGCCGGCCACAGGCTGACGACAGCGAAAAGCGCCAGAGCAGCCAGTGTGAATAGGTAACCCGTGTGATGAGCCAACTGTAGCGCCGAGAGGGAAACGATCATGGCAACGGCCGCATCGGTAGATTGAAACAGCGCATAGTCAGACGCAGGCTGATGCGGCCTGACCAACCCCATCAGCACATTGTAGAGCGTGACAAAACCTATCGCGGCAGCCAGATTGACTACGCCAAAAAGCACGATCCAACTGGTCAGTCGATAGTGCGAGTAACCCAGCGTCAGTATGGTTGCCAGCAGTGCGTGCAGGATCATTACTGGCAGCAGGCAGCGTATGGCGCCCAGTCGCCGCACCAACAGATTGGCGAGCACAATACCGGCACCGCTGACGGCGGTGCTGTAGACGGTGATGATGATGCCAAGGCGACTCAGGCTTAACTGCTGGTCGATAAGAATGACCGTCTGCAACGCCATCATGCCCCGCATGGCAAGATAAAAAATGGCGGTGAAAGTGAGTATCGGCCACAGGGCGATAATATTACGCCGATCCAGCGTCGGTCGCGTCTGGCCGGGAACCCGCGTCGCCTTACGGGTATAGCGCAGGGGCAAAATGAGCAACAGCAGAGAAAAAGCAGCCAGCGCCAGGAAACCGCTGCGCCAGCCAGCTGATTCGGCAATACTTAAAAAGGCATAGGATCCAAACAGAATGCCGAGATAGCTGCCCCCGACCTGAGCGGCGTTAGCCGGCGGGCGGCTGTATGCCGAGGTGGTACAGATGGTGATGCCGTCGGCGTAGATATCGTGACTGGCTGACAGAAAAGCCAGCAGCATCAGCGCGATCAGGATCAAACCCACGGATTGCGCCGGAGACAGAAAACCGATGGCCGCCAGCGTGATTGCCATTGCCGCCTGTAGCAGTACCAGACTACCGAGATAAGGATTGCCGCGCAGCGCCACCGCATGGCGTTCGCTCCATGGCGCCCACAGAAATTTGGCAACCCAGGGCAACAGCGTGAGCGATAGCCAACTCAACTGAGACAAATCCAGTCCGGCGTGACGAAAATAGCCCATGACGCCTTGTAAAATCAGGGCGGTAATCATCCCCTGATGCAGATAAAAGCACCAGTATGGAAGGTAGCGCGTCATGGTTATTGGCGATCCAGTAAGGTTGGCGCTAGCGCCCGCGCTTCGGGCAAGGTGGCAACGACTGCGTAAAGGTAGGGCGCATTGCCCGATTTCGCCCAGTTCCGGGCCCATTGCCGGTATTTCTCCCGCTTGGCATCATCGCTTTCAATACGAATGGCGCCTGCGCAATATTGCTGTTGCAGGCTGACGTTATCGGTGGTCCATTGAAGATAGGCGGCCATAAAAACAGAGGAGTGATGGGGCAGGTCGGCTCCGGTCATACACAGGACGAAGGGTTGATGGCGGGCATAGAGTACTTCAATCTGCGCAAGGTAATCGCCGGCCTGTTCGTCAGGAACCTGTTCGGGCATGTGCAAAAAGACTAACGGCCAGTATTGTGTATCAATGAACTCGTTTTGTGTACCCGTCACATTGCGCATATCTGTTCCTCCCGTTCTCAATGAAGGAAATGATAATCATTTGCAAATGCGGCGCTACCCGAATCCATTCTATTTCCACCCGTATCGGTTCGGTTGTGGCGTTATTGTCATGATGAACCGCGGAATACGACACGCCAGGGCGCGCGCTGTTAGCGGTATATGAAAGCAGGAAGATTAAAATTAGAGGATAAGCCGCTTGAATTCCGATGGATTGACGCCGAACTGTTTCTGGAAAGCTGCGCTGAAATGGCTGGCATTGGCATAACCCAGATCGGTAGCCACAACCATGACGGGCGTGCCGGTGACGAACAAGCGGCGCCGGGCTTCATGCATGCGCTCCGCC
Organism: Brenneria roseae subsp. americana; assembly: GCF_003115815.1. Taxonomy (NCBI): domain Bacteria; kingdom Pseudomonadati; phylum Pseudomonadota; class Gammaproteobacteria; order Enterobacterales; family Pectobacteriaceae; genus Brenneria; species Brenneria roseae. Next base: position 39,326 of record NZ_QDKJ01000018.1, read on the forward strand.
TGAAACAGGCCGTAGATGCTGTTGTTAAATAGCTGGCGGAATCCTCGCTTAAGTTTCAGTGCGCTCAGCCCGGTTTCTCTGGCCAGCATGGCGATGGTGGGGGCCTGGGAAAGATCGGCCAGCAATAAATCTTTGGCTCGCAGCAGCTTCTGGCGATCGGCCAGACCGATCGCTTCTTGTCGAATCAACGAACCGTCATACCCGGCAATGGCGAGGCTGACCATGATCATGCTTTGTCCCAACAGCCATAGCGGCGCATGACGTGAGCCATCATGTTGATTTTGCAGCGCGATAGTGGAAAGGGTATGGCTCAACATCTGCGCGGTTGCCCGCATTTCAGCGTTACAGTCGCAGTGGGTGCACAACTGACCGCTATTCAACTGTTGTTGCAGGTTGCCATTAAGATCCGGCACCCAATCGGTCAGTAGGTCCGGACGAAGAGATACGGTGACACTTTCAAATTTTCCCGCATACGACGAGGTGCCCTGACAGTCCGGGGTATAGCTGATACAGCCTGCGCCCTGTTGCAATACATGCTCACGCCCGCGTTGAACACCTTTCAGGGAGAATTGCGATTTACCCTGTAATGAGCAGGAGAACTGGACTCTTCCCCAGTCGTCGCGCAGGTGCATCGTGGTCGGCTGCTGAAATTCCCCTTTCCATACCAGAATATCCAGGCCTTCCTGAAGCGTAACCCTTAAAAGGTTACCCTCCACGTTCAGATCGGGATGCGCAACCTGCAAATCCAGCAATAAATTCGAGATAGCGACTTCAGGTACGGTGGCGGACGTCAGTGGGGATGCTTTCAATGGACAGTCTCCTGAATGGTGTACACGTCATCTTGAAATCTATTGGGTATATACCGATCCGGGTAGAAGTCGGCTCGAATCGGGTAGATATGCAGTTGAGAATGGTTATTATTCCTGACTTTGACGGCGTCGTCGAGCCGATTTAAACGCGCTTCCCGCAAGCGATTGTGCGGGAAGGGAAAAGAGAGATTTCATGCCGCAATCTTTTGTTGATGGGTCTCCATCTGATACCGCATCCCGCCCCGCTAAGCCAGTAAGCGCCTGGCACATCATGTACCCCGTCAGGGGACAAATCGGCTTTGCCATGTTCCTTTCAGCGCTATCGGTCATGCTAGGCATCGCTTTCCTGCTCTCGCTCGCATGGTGTGTAAGCCACCTCACCCGGCAACCACTCGTGTGGCCACGCTGGCCTATCGCCAGTGCGGTGAGCTGTTTAATCGGGAGCTATCTGCTGCGACTGATGTCGTTTAATCAGTCGCACTATGCTGCTTTTCGGTTGGAGAACATCGTTCGCAGTGGATTGGCGGATCATCTGGCTGTGCTTCCTTTGGGGGTTGTTCAGCGCTATGGCGCCGGGGCGCTCACCAAAATTGTGCAGGATGACGTTAATGCGTTGCATCTGTTTGTGGCGGACAGTACGCCGCTGTATGCGCGCGCGTTTGTTGCGCCGGTCTGTACTGCGCTATTGCTGCTGTGGCTGGACTGGCGCCTGGCGTTGTCCGCGACGCTGGTGTTGGCGGCGGGGGGCGTAGTCCTGAGGCTGGCGATGCGCCGCTCCGGTGATATGAACCAGCGTTATAACCAGGCGCGCGAGCAGGTCAGTACGGCTGTCATTGAATTTGTGCAGGCCATGCCGGTGGTTCGCACGTTTGATACCGGCTCGTCGACCTTTGGCCGCTATCAGCAGGCGTTGGAAAACTATCTGGATGTGCTGACTCGCTGGTATCAGCAGGCCGGCTTTTCGGCGCGTTTCTCCTTTGCGATTCTTAATCCACTGCCGACGTTGCTTCTGCTGTGCGGCATGGGCTATGGCTTATATCACTCCGACAGTCTGGATTTCAGCCTCTGGATTGCGGTGTTGCTTGTGGGAAATGGCATGGCGGAAGCGGTAATGCCGATGATGGCGTTGAATCATATGGTAGCGAAAGCCCGGTTAAGCATCAGCCGGATTCAGGAAGTGATGGCGATGCCGGCGTTGCCCGAAACTGAACCGGACACATTACCTGCGGATGCCGGCGTGGCCTTCGAACGCGTGAGTTTCAGCTACGATGGGCCGACAGGGGATGACGTTTTGCATGATGTCAGTTTTCAGGTGGCGTCAGGGTCGCTCGCTGCGTTGGTAGGGCCATCCGGGGCGGGTAAAACTACGGTTGCCCGCCTGATTCCACGGTTTTGGGATGTGACCGGTGGGCGGATTTTGATTGGCGGCGTGGATATTCGCCGGATGAAAACCGCCACGCTGATGCAGCAGGTTTCCTTTGTTTTCCAGGAGCCGTTTCTTTTTGCCGATACGATCGCCAACAACATCCGTATTGGTTTGCCAGACAAAAGCATGGATGATGTGATTGCCGCCGCTACCGCTGCGCAAGCCCACGATTTTATTATGACGTTACCTCAGGGATACGACACGTTGGCAGGTGAGCGGGGCGTGTTTCTGTCCGGCGGGCAACGTCAGCGTATCGCTATCGCACGAGCGCTGTTGCACAACCGGCCGATTCTGGTATTGGATGAAGCCACGGCGTTTGCCGATCCAGAAAATGAAGCGGCGCTGATCGCCGCGCTTTCCGCCCTGATGCGCGATAAAACCGTCATCATGGTCGCTCACCGTTTATCTACCATTCGCGATGCCGATCAAATTCTGGTTTTTGATCGGGGCGAGTTGAAAGAGCGCGGCTGCCACGAGGCATTAATGGTTGAACAGGGGTTATATCACCGTCTGTGGGACAACTACGAACGGGCTCAGCATTGGGCGTTGCGTCGTCCGGCCCCGAATCAGACGACGCCCGCGGAGACACGGTCATGAGTACGGCACAGCAACCGCGCCGCAGCGAACTCACGTCGTGGTATGCCACCTATCGCCAACTGGTGCGGGCAACCGGATCACAGGCCCGCGCATTTCGCTGGAGTTGTCTTGGCCTGTTTGCCGCATCGGTGACGCAGGGACTGTCGCTTGCCTGTTTATTTCCGTTTCTGTCTGCCGTATTTCATACGGCAGACGCCGGCGGCGTGCGCTGGCTGAGCGCGATGGCGGTGTTAAGCCTGTTGACGCTGGTGCTGCGTTGGTATGGCCAAGGGTTTGAATATCAAGGCCAGATGGCGGTGGCAACGCATGAACTGCGTATGCGATTGGGAGAACAGCTGCGTCGTATTCCGCTGGTAAAACTTCAGGCCACCCGTGCAGGCGAGATCAATTCACTGCTGTTGGGCAGCGTGGATGAAAATCTGAATTATACGTTGGCCATTGTGAATCAGATTCTACTGGCGATCGTCACACCCGTCGTTGTGACGTTATGCATGCTGGTGGTGGACTGGCGGCTTGGATTGAGTTTGCTGCTGATTTTTCCAGTGATTGCATTGCTATATCGCTGGCGGCGCCCGGTATTTGGTCACACAGTACGGATGCTGGCCGACGCGCATCAACAAACCAGCGCCGATCTGGTGGAGTACGTTCAAGGGCTATCAGTGCTACGCACCACCTGTAGCGAAGCCGAGCGTGCGGGCACGTTACGACAGCGTTTTTCAAATTTGCAGCGGATACAGACCGGGGCGCATCGTAAAGGCACCCGGCCGAGCGCGGCGATCGCCAGCGTCGTTGAGCTTGGACTGCAATGTGTGGTGATGGTTGGTGTCAGCGGGGGGGTGACAGGGAGCTGGGATCTGACGGTGGTTGCTGCGCTGATGGTGATTATTGTGCGTTTTTCGGAGCCGCTGGCCACGTTTGTCAGCTACACCGCCGTACTGGAGATGATCGAAACCGCGCTGAAACGTATCGATGCGCTGTTAGCCATTGAACCGTTGCCTATACAGCAGCCGGAAGCCACACCGGCAACCTTTCAGATTACCTTTGATCGGGTCAGCTACCGTTATCGCGATGCCGCCGCCGTCGCACTGCACGATGTGAGTATGACAATACCAGCAAGAGGCATGACCGCGTTGGTCGGGCCGTCTGGTTCAGGAAAAACCACCGTCACGCGTTTATTGATGCGTCATGCCGATCCACAGCAGGGGGATATCCGTATTGGGGACGTGGATCTCCGCCGGATCGCGCCGGCAACATTGAATCGTTTGATTTCCGTGGTGTTTCAGGACGTTTATCTGTTTGATGACACCATACTGGCCAATATCCGTCTGGCACGCCCTGAAGCCAGCGACGCCGAGGTTGAAGACGCCGCCCGGGCCGCTCAGTGTCTGGATTTCATTCAGCGTCTGCCGCAAGGCTGGCAGACTCGTATGGGGGAACTCGGTGGCCGATTATCCGGGGGAGAACGCCAGCGGATTTCGATTGCCCGGGCGTTGTTGAAGGATGCGCCTATCGTGATTCTGGATGAACCAACGGCGGCGCTGGATACGGAAAGCGAACTGTCGGTACAACGCGCCATTGACCAATTGATCCAGGACAAAACAGTGATTGTCATTGCCCATCGTTTGTCGACCATTGTGGGGGCCGACCGTATTCTGGTGATTGAAGAAGGACGCGTTGCTCAGCAGGGGACACATCAATCGTTGCTGAGCGAAGGTGGGCGTTATCGGTCATTATGGGAGGCGCAGCAGCAGGTGAAATCATGGCGTTTGGAAAGGTAATACCCCGCCGAATCACCAGGCGGGGTATATATTAGCGGCAATGCAATGTGTTTAAAACAACTCAGCCACGATTACGCGAGATCGAAGCGATCGAGGTTCATGACTTTGTTCCAGACGGCGACGAAATCCTGTACAAAGCTCGCCTGCGCATCCGCGCTACCGTAGACTTCAGCCAGCGCGCGCAGTTGAGAGTGCGAACCGAAGATCAGATCGGCACGGGTGCCCGTCCACTTGAGTTCCCCGGTCACGCGATCGCGCCCTTCAAATACGCCGTCGTCGCCAGTAGGTTTCCACGTGGTTCCCATATCAAGCAGGTTCACGAAGAAATCGTTGGTCAGCGTCTGCGGACGATGGGTAAACACGCCATGCGGAGTTTGACCGACATTGGTGTCCAGCACGCGCAGGCCGCCTAACAGCACCGTCATTTCTGGCGCGCTCAACGTGAGCAACTGTGCCTTATCCACCAGCAACGCTTCAGCGGGAACGCTGTAGCGTCCCTTGAGGTAGTTGCGGAAACCATCTGCAATCGGCTCCAGCACCGCGAACGACTCGATATCGGTTTGTTCTTGCGAAGCATCCATCCGGCCCGGTGTGAAAGGAACCGTGACCGGGTGACCGGCGTTTTTCGCCGCCTGTTCAACGCCGGCACAGCCGGCCAGCACGATCAGGTCGGCCAACGACACTTTCTTGTTGCCGGGCTGGGTGCTGTTGAACGTGTTCTGAATACCTTCCAGTACCTTCAGCACGTGCGCCAGTTGTTCGGGTTGATTTGCCTCCCAATCTTTCTGCGGAGCCAGCCGGATACGGGCGCCGTTTGCTCCGCCGCGTTTGTCTGAGCCACGGAAGGTCGATGCTGACGCCCAGGCGGTCGAGACCAGCTGCGAGACAGACAGACCTGAAGCCAGAATTTTCCCTTTGAGGTCGATGATATCCTGTTCATTAATCAATTCATGATTCACCGCCGGGATCGGATCCTGCCAAATCAGCTCTTCGGCCGGAACTTCCGGGCCGAGATAACGGGCGCGGGGTCCCATGTCACGGTGAGTCAGCTTGAACCATGCGCGGGCGAAGGCGTCGGCGAATTCATTCGGATTCTCGTAGAAGCGGCGGGAAATTTTCTCGTAAATCGGGTCAACGCGCAAAGAAAGATCCGTGGTAAACATGTTTGGCGCATGGCGTTTTGACGGGTCGTGCGCATCCGGCACTTCTCTCGCCCCCGCACCATTTTTCGGTTGCCATTGATGGGCGCCGGCCGGGCTCTTGGTCAGTTCCCATTCGAAACTGAACAGGTTCTCGAAAAAGTAGTTACTCCAGCGGGTCGGCGTTTGAGACCAGGTGACTTCCAGACCGCTGGTGATGGCATCGCCACCTTTGCCGCTGCCGAAACTGCTCTTCCAACCCAGCCCTTGCTCTTCAATACCGGCCGCTTCCGGTTCAGCGCCGACCAGCGCCGCATCACCTGCGCCGTGGGTTTTACCGAAGGTGTGACCACCGGCAATCAGCGCGACGGTTTCTTCGTCGTTCATCGCCATGCGGCTGAAGGTTTCGCGAATGTCTTTAGCGGCGGCCAACGGATCAGGGTTGCCATTCGGGCCTTCCGGGTTCACGTAGATCAGCCCCATCTGAACGGCGGCCAGTGGGTTTTCGAGATCCCGTTCGCCGGAGTAACGTTTGTCGCCGCCTAACCAGGTGGTTTCAGAACCCCAATAGACATCTTCTTCAGGTTCCCACACGTCCGCCCGTCCGCCGGCAAAACCGAACGTTTTGAATCCCATCGATTCCAGTGCGACATTACCGGTGAGGATCATCAGATCGGCCCATGAGATTTTGCGGCCGTATTTCTGTTTGATCGGCCACAGCAACCGGCGTGCCTTATCAAGGTTGACGTTATCGGGCCAGCTATTGAGCGGAGCAAAACGTTGCTGACCCGCACCGGCGCCGCCACGGCCATCGCCGGTACGATAGGTGCCGGCGCTATGCCAGGCCATACGGATGAACAATGGTCCGTAGTGGCCGAAATCTGCTGGCCACCAGTCTTGCGAATCGGTCATCAGGGCATGGAGATCTTCTTTGACGGCGGCTAAATCAAGGCTTTTGAAGGCTTCGGCGTAGTCGAAGTCTTTGTCCATCGGATCGGATAAGGAAGAGTGCTGGTGCAGGATTTTCAGATTCAGTTGATTCGGCCACCAGTCCTGGTTCGAGGTGCCGCTGTTGGTGGTTATTTTGTTACCACCGCCCGAAAACGGGCACTTGCTTTCAGTTGTCATGCGTTCTCTACCTCTGCTTGTGTGTCCCATCCACTCGGCCTGTCTGGCGTCCGAGTGCTGAGCCGTTGACATGAAATTGCTCGTAATATATGTCTTGGGGGCGTGCTAATGGTTAGCGTGATACATGGACTTTTATTTATTGGATAATTATCGAATGATCGACCCATGATAGTGAGTCCCTTCGGTTGAAATCCGCTATTAATATTAATCATCATATGGGTATAGATAAAATAGAATTAGATGAATATTGTGATAGCCATTAACTATCTAATCGTTATGAATTGATAGTGAGAATGAATTTCAATGCTGTTGACGGGAAATCGATCGCATTTGTTCTTATTCGCTGTTTTGGGCGACCCGCCGGGGCAGGGGATACGTGGCGTGGTATCAGGCGAAGTTGCCTGATATAAACCAATCGTTACTTGACGATACAGCTAACGCCCTCGCAACGTGAAAGGCGATAGGGATATTTTTCATCTGAGCGGCTATAAGATGTTCTCACCTTGTCATTGCCTGATTTCACTGCGTCCTCGTGTTTTACCACTTGCCTGCGTATAGCTTTTGTCCGAGTTCACGGCGGATAACGACATTACAGTTAGATGTGATACAACTTGGCAAACAGGCCTATTTAATTGGCGGCCCGGTATCCTATCTGTTTACCTGCGTGACTTATTGATCCTTGTCCTTTACGCCTTGCCTTAATGCTCTCTCAGCTTTATTGCCGTTTAACCCGGTACAAGAATTTGTACCGGGTCGGGATCGTTATTGACTGATTTTCACCAACGTTCGGCCACGTATTTTATTATTCAAAAAATCAGCGGCGGTACTTGCTGCATCTTCCAGTGCGATTTCCGCCGCCGCCTGCTGATAGAAACTTTCTGGCAGGGTTTTCGCTAAACGGCGCCATATGTCGGCCCGGCGGGAGGCAGGGACCGATACCGAGTCAACGCCCTGTAGGCGCACGTTGCGCAGAATGAAAGGCATTACCGTCGTGGGCAGATCAAAACCGCCCGCTAAACCACAGGCCGCTACGCAACCGCCATAATTCATTTGCGCAAGTACTTTGGCCAGCACGTTGCTGCCCACGGTATCCACGGCGCCAGCCCACCGTTGTTTCTCTAGCGGGCGGGAATCCGCAAAATCGTCGCGCGACAGGATTTCGGCAGCACCGATCTGTTTTAGATAGTCATGAGTCGTTTCACGTCCGGTTACCGCGACAACGGTATATCCCAGCGTATTCAGTAACGCGACCGCTGTACTTCCGACGCCGCCGCTGGCGCCGGTTACCACGATTTCTCCGCTCTGCGGCGTGACGCCTGCCTCTTCCAGGGCCATCACGCATAGCATGGCGGTAAAACCTGCCGTGCCGATGATCATCGCATTGCGTGCGCTGAGGTTTTCGGGCATCGGCACCAGCCAATCGCCTTTAACGCAAGCTTGCTCGGCAAGCCCTCCCCAATGGGTTTCGCCAACCCCCCATCCTGTCAGTATCACGGACTGGCCTGGCGAAAAGCGGGGATCGTTACTCTGGTGGACTCGTCCGGAAAAATCGATGCCGGGCACCATCGGGAATTGACGGATGATTTTACCTTTTCCCGTAATAGCCAGCGCATCTTTGTAATTGAGGCTGGACCAGTCGATATCCACCAGTACATCGCCTTCGGCCAACTCGGGCAGTGTAATCTCTTTTACCTCTGCCAATGTTTTATGGTCTTCCTGTTGCAGAACTAGAGCTTTCATGACGGACTTTTCCTCGTCTGACTAATTTGATCGTTCCTCCCGGCTAAACGGAGGCATCTTTTGCAGGTGTATTTTTTATGAATATTGTGCAAAAAAAGGTAATGGAATCGTTTATTTTCTGCCCCGATTAATTGGGATGAACAATATCGTTAAAATTGACATTGATAAACAGGGTACATTGATTGATATAAATTATCATAAGGTATGATAGTGAGTGTAATCTTAGCAGAAATTACCTTTTATCCAGCCAGGCTATGTCAACATCGGTGGGGAAAAACAGACTCAGACAAGGAACAGAACAAAAATCAATTCAGTCTAATTTAATCCTGTTAGCTTCCAATGGCGGTTGGAAGCTAACCGATGGATTAGATCTCAAAATCTTCCAGCGTTTTACCGTTATCAATAGCAGCGGTTATGGCTTTAGGGGTACGCCCCTGACCAGTCCAGGTTTTCTCATCGCCGTTCTCATCGATATATTTATATTTGGCGGGGCGGGGGTCACGTTTGGATTTTGCAGATTTTGGTGATATTCCTTCGAGAAGTTCTGCCGGGTCAATACCATCCTCCAACAGTTTGGCACGAAAGGCTTCAAGTTTGGCTTGGCGTTCAGCTTGTTCTTTTTGGACTTTGGCTTCTTCTTCGCGGCGATCTTCAACGATGGCGGCAAGCTTCTCCAGCATCTCTTCCAGCGTTGCCAGATCGGTTTCACGAGCCTGAGCGCGCAATGTGCGAATGTTGTTTAATATTTTGAGGGCTTCAGTCATTTGTTTTCGTCCTGATAGTTAGAAAGGCATAAATAGCATACAAGACAATTTATAATAAAACGAGACCATGATGTTACTATATAAAGAAAATTTTGTGATAAATGATAAATATCAGCATATAAAAAATACTTAGGGTGAGAACAATAGAAAAGAATAAAACAGATAAGGTTTTTATCAAAGGCGTCTGAGTCATCGATCTTGCCGGATCGCTGATACACATTCGGCGATAGCGCGATTGATCGCAGCGAGGAAGTGGGATGGGTAGAATCTTATATAGGGGGCGTTAACTTAACGCGACAAATATGGATGGGAAAAGCACCCGAAGAACACCAATAATGCGGCAAACGGGAAAATTTGGGACGCTTGTTATAGCTGGAAAACGCTAGCTGTTAATCAAGGCCCCGAATTTCATCGATTTTAGCGGTTCAGGTCACAGTTGGCACTGCGCTACCGCTTATAAATAATATTGTTTCTTATGTGGAAATTTAAAAGAATCTTTTCAAAATTCGTTCGGCCTCTTTCGGGAACGCCGTGGCGATTTCATCAAGAGAACTTTTGCCTTGCTCTATCCGTTCAATATGCGTTGTCATCAGCGTCTGGAATTGTGCATCTTCCAAGAACGTTGATACATTAACATTGCCGATAAACTCTTCCATCTGGCGAAGTGATTTAAGCTGTAAATTATTATCATCAATCATTTTTTGCTCTTGAAGGATTTTTACTGCCTTTTCACTCAATGGCACGCCTCGATGCAGACCCATGATAGTGACGCCTCGCGGATCGTTTAGCAGAAAATTCACTAATTGCGCTGACTCTTTAGGATGGCGTGTGTTTTTTCCGATAGAGAAAATCAACCCAGGTTTAAAGAATAGTCCTGCTTCTTTGGCCTCGGGCTGCATGATGAATGGACCAAGGACATAATCATCTGGATCTTTCAGATTGGGCGCGTAGATATTATCTGTTGTCCAAAGATATTTCCCGCCGAGTTGTCCATTCATCCAGGGTTTTATTTCCCATGGATTAGATTTTCCGAAAGAAGCATAGTAAGAAACCGCCGGGGGAATGACATGATTATCTATCAGTTGTTTATAAAAACCAAAAAAATCGATCCATTGTTCTTTAGTGTAATTGAACTTTTTATTCTCTTCATCCACCATCGGGATATTGTATTTTTGAACCATATAGGTATTCAGAAGTGCAACTATCTCTGTATTGGGATAAATGGATAACGGATAATAATCCTGCCCCAGTTTTTCTTTGAAAACCTTTCCAGCCGAAAAGAGTTCATCCCATGTCGTGGGATAATTGAGCCCGGCTTTTCGCCAAGGTTCTGCATTATAGTAAAAAAGGCGGGCGGTAAGTGAAACCGGGATACCATTCAGTTTATCCTTGAGTATCACCATGTTTTTCCCTTGTTCATTGAACTGGGATAAATCAATCTCCTTATCCAGCTTATTCAAATCATAAAATCCATCACCATTTTTGGAAAAAACCGGTAACCAGTTCCAGTTGATTTGCATCACATCAGGCTCTGAATTACCGGCAACCTGGGTCGCTAAGCGTTGTAATTGTCCATCAAAACCTCCCGGCTCAGATTTTACCTTAATATTCGGGTAGGCCTGCTCGAAGGCATCAAGTGCCTGGCGTGTGGCTTGGTGCCTTTGATTCCCGCCCCACCAGGACATGCGAAGCTCAATCGTTTCCGACAAGCAAGTCAAGGGAAGGAATAGCGTTGCCATAATAAATACCGTGGAGCGCGTTATTGAATTCATATTACCCATCCTTATTACGATTTATAACATCAGGGTTTATCCTGTTTGTCGCAATGGGGGCCTCATCACCTTATCGCTGGCTCAGAATTGCCGCTCCAAAAATAAGGTGATAAAAGCGAAATTTATAAAATTATCTTAATATTTGGCGATGTTCCGATAAAACCTCGACGACAAGAATATGTTAATGATATCTCCAATATTAAATATAAGTCCGGAGATATTCAGTTAGCGCCAGTATTGCCATGGATTGACCATATGGCATTGAAGTTAAAGGGATATTTCTATAAAAATCCAAATCTTTTCCAAGTGCGGTACCAAAGGAAACCTGGTTTAACTGACCGCTTTCATCAATATTATCCAATAGTCCTTTGATGGCCTTTTCACCTATTACTGCATAATCTTTACTAATATAACGTTTACGTACTGCTTTCAGGATCCCGTAAGCGAAGCCTGCCGTAGCTGAACTTTCCAGATAAGATGACGGATCGTCAAGCAATGTATGCCATAGACCACTTTCATCCTGACATTCGGCTAATGTTTTAATCTGGCGCTCAAGAACCTGGAGCAAATAGCGGCGGGTCGCATTTTCCGGGGGAACATCAAGAAGCTCAATAAAATCGGGAATAGCAACGGTAATCCAGCAATTCCCTCTGGCCCAAAGTGCATTAGCGAAGTTATGATTTCCATCAAATGTCCAGCCATGGAACCATAGCCCGGTTTTTTTATCCATCAATTGCTGGGTATGGAATAAAAACTGGTAGGCCGCCTCCTCAACAAATTCAGGGCGATTAAGTAATTTCCCTATCTTCATTATGGGTAACGCGCACATCATTAACGTGTCATCCCATAATTGTTGATGATTCTCCCGGTTAGAATTAATGTGTTGCAGGCCGTGATAATCCGTACGTGGCATTTCATATAGTACCCATTCTGTCCAGTTTTCCAGATAACTGAGCCAACTGGAACAAGGGGTTTGCTGATACAGATAGGCGAGCGTCAGCAACGGGCAAACCGTATTGACATTTTTGATCGGTGTGCCTTCCGCTAACTGTTCAGCGAACCATTTTTCCATAATTTCTTTGATATCAGGATCATTCGTTTGATTATAATACTGATAAAGACCGTACAGACCTACGCCTTGCGTCCATTCCCAGCTATTCCAGCTTTTGGAATCAACAACTCGACCATCATCAAGACGAATGAGAAACTCCCCTGTTTCATCACGAATGTTAATTAAGTTATGAATAACATTTAATATCTTTTGGTTTAATTCGGCTTTTGGAAGCAGAAATTCTTTTTTACATAATAATTTATTGTGTTTTACAGGGAAAACGGTCATGCCAATTCCTCTTTATTTGTTCATAATCAAACGTCACCAACTTAAAATGATCTCGATTGGTATTAATTAATAGAGCGTGAGTTGTCAGTAAAACACACGCATAACAAAAACTATAGCCATCATTGTGTTATTTTCCTCATCGTGTCAGATATGAGAAACCATAAGTATTCAGCTTTCTGTCCAAAATACTAGACAACAGTCTTAATCCATGGAAACAAATTCTATTAATTAAGGAAGTATTTATGTGATATTCATCAAAGTAACCAAATCAAACACAAAAAAAAGATAGTTATGTATATTAAATGTGATAATGGTCACGGATTTTTAGACGAGAAGTACAATGGGCTGGACTAAATAATCGTTGGGCTAAAAGAGTTGCATATTTATATGATTATTATTTTGTGGATTTACTCTGAAATTATCAGGCTGGTTTTCCATTTGGTTTTTTCATATTCGCTAGCGTTGATATGGCCTTAATGAACAATATGTCTGTAAATATTGCACTAAAGACGGTTGGCGTATCGTACGAGTATAATATGCTGTACTCGTAACACGAACTGTCTCACATTCTGAGTTATTTCTCCGGGATAATTGGGAATAAGCGGCTCACTTTTGAAGTGAGTCACATTTTGTGATCTGCATCATGCTGAAACTGTCTCCATATTATCAGACTGGAGTACAGCATGTTGGAATCAACGCCCGTTCCAGCGCTTACCCGCGCTATCGCCATTCTCCATTTCATTTCGCAGCATGGCCCTTGTCCAGCCGCCGAGATTATTGAAGGGCTCGCCTTACCGAAAAGCAGCACTTATCTGCTACTGGCCGAATTGAAGAAACAGCGTTTCGTTGCGGTTGATATATATGACAATTATTGTCTGTGGACACGCCTGGTGGAACTGGCTGGACACGCATTGGAACGAATGGATATTCGTGAGATTGCCCGCAAGCGTCTGACCGCGCTGATGCAGGAAACTAACCTGTTATGCCATCTGGGTATTATTGACAGCGGTAACGCGTATTACATCCTCAAAGTCGAATCAACGTCAACTATCAGCGTGCGCTCTCATGAAGGAAAAAGCCTATCCCTCTACCGTTCAGGCATTGGTAAATGTTTGCTTGCCTGGCAACCGGAAGAAGAGCAGGCGCGAATTATTGATAACCTACGATTTGTCGCGGTGACACCCAATACTCTTAAGGATGCTGAGGCGCTTAAAGTAGAACTGATACGTATACGTCGTCAGGGATGGAGCTTTGATAATGGCGAAGATTATCCCGATGTGCGCTGTGTTGCCGCGCCTCTTTTTAACGCAAGCAACGAACTGACCGCCGCGATCTCACTGGTGGGGACGAGTTTTCAAATCAATGATGAAAATCGTGAATATCTTGCCAGTCAGGCTATTGCCTGCGCCAGAGATATTTCCCGTCTGCTTGGCTGGCACAGCCCGGTAGATCAACCTGCATCACAAGAAAGGAGTATTCGATGACACTACCGAAAATTAAAGAAATTCGTGCCTACTTCACCGGTGGGGCGACGGCAGATAAAGCCGGCGGCGGCGGTGACTATCACGATCAGGGGGCTAATCACTGGATTGACGATCACATTGCCACGCCGATGAGTAAGTACAAAGCCTATGAGCAGTCCCGCCAGTCGTTTGGCATCAATGTGCTTGGCACGCTGATTGTAGAAGTGGAGGCTGACAATGGGCAGACCGGTTTTGCCATCTCGACAGGTGGCGAAATGGGCTGTTTTATTGTTGAAAAGCACCTGAATCGGTTTGTTGAAGGAAAAAGTGTCAGCGATATTAAACTCATTCACGATCAGATGCTGAACGCGACCATGTACTATGCCGGTTCCGGTGGTCTGGTGATGAATACTATTTCCTGTATCGATCTGGCGCTATGGGATCTATTTGGCAAGGTAATAAATTTACCCGTATATCAACTGCTTGGTGGGGCTGTTCGCGATGAGCTTTGTTTTTATGCCACAGGTTCTCGCCCTGATCTGGCAAAAGAAATGGGTTTTATCGGAGGCAAAATGCCCGTGCACTGGGGGCCGCACGATGGCGATGCGGGTATTGGTAAAGATGCCGCCATGATTGCCTCTTTCCGTGAGAAATGCGGTCCGGACTTCTGGCTTATGCTGGACTGCTGGATGAGCCAGGACGTTAATTATGCGACCAAACTAGCACATGCCTGCGCCCCCTATAACCTTAAATGGATTGAAGAGTGTCTGCCGCCACAGCAATTCGAAGGCTATCGTGAGCTAAAACGGCATGCGCCTCCGGGAATGATGGTGACCAGTGGCGAACATCATGGAACACTGCAATCCTTTCGTACACTTTCCGAAACCGGCATTGATATTATGCAGCCTGATGTCGGTTGGTGCGGCGGATTAACCACGCTGCTGGAGATTGCCGCCATTGCCAAATCCCGCGGTCAGTTGGTTGTGCCACACGGCTCCTCAGTTTATTCCCACCACGCGGTGATCACTTTTACCAACAGCCCGTTTAGCGAATTTCTTATGACCAGCCCGGATTGCAGCGAACTACGGCCACAGTTTGATCCATTGCTGCTCAACGAACCGGTACCGCAGAATGGTCGTCTACACAAATCGGCACTCGACAAACCGGGTTTTGGCGTAGAACTCAATCCCGATTGTGTTTTGACGCGACCGTATACTCACTAAGCGTCGTTGGTTTTTCCCACCCTTCTGGTTTGTATGGAGGTGGAAGCGTGTTTTCTGCACGATCCGGTGAATATATTGGCAGCTAGGCGCTATTTCTGTCATCGCGTCGCAGAGCCCCTTCAGCCTGAAGGGAAACAGACTGACATCTCTGTCCTTATTGGGCAAAAATTAATAGGAAAGCATTATGCACGATCCGTTACACAATCCATTCAAAGCTGGTCTGGCGTGCGGCGAAACTCAAATAGGTTTATGGCTGAGCAGTACTTCATCCTATCTGGCAGAGATTGCGTCCACGTGTGGCTATGACTGGCTGTTGATCGATGGTGAGCACGCGCCGAATACTATTCAGGATCTATACCACCAGTTGCAGGCCATTGCCCCTTATTATAGCCATCCCGTTATCCGTCCGGTGGAATGCCAGAGGGCACTGATAAAACAGGTGCTGGATATTGGCGCCCGTACTCTGCTTGTACCGATGATTGATACGGCAGAGCAGGCTCGTGAACTGGTGGCCGCTACTCGTTATCCTCCGCAGGGCACTCGTGGCGTAGGCGCCGGCGTGGCTCGCGCCGCCCGATGGGGCCGTGTGGATGGCTACATGGCTCGGGCAAATGAAGAACTTTGCCTGCTGATTCAGGCCGAAAGTAAAACTGCAATAGATAATCTGGATGCCTTGTTGGAGGTCGATGGCATCGATGGAATCTTTATCGGTCCGGCAGATCTCTCTGCGTCGTTAGGATATCCTGACGACGCGGCGCATCCTGAGGTTCAACATGTTATTGAAACAAGCATCAAATGCATTCGTCGTGCCGGTAAATCCGCCGGTTTTCTGGCAGTGGATACGGCCATGGCGGAAAAAGCGATTCTCTGGGGGGCTAATTTTGTCGCTGTGGGCGTCGACACAATGTTGTATACCGAGGCACTTGATAACCGGTTATCTTATTTCAGACACAATTTAAAACCCGCAATATCAAAAGAAGCTAGTTATTAGCCTCCCAGTGGAGTACCTGCGCATGTGTCCATGCGCGGTTGCTTTCCGTCTTGCAATTGGATTTTTTCAAAATTCACCACTGAAGTTTCAAGATCCTGATGGCAACGTTGTTTTCACTTACAATCCTTATTTTTCTATAATAGATGGCAAGGTGACTTTGGTAAGATAATTTCGGATGATGCGACAGGAGTAAGTGGGTTTCCTACTTCTGTCTTTTAGCTGGTCGCTTAAAACAGAGGTGATACTGTTAAAGGAAGTAATAACAAAACCAGTCTTTATCGTGAAATAATGTCTCGGGATCACACATATTAATGGAGGATTAAAAAAGGACTAAAAATGGGTAATACTGTCAAAATTGGCGATAAGGATACGGGGCATGGTAGTTATCCCACTACGCGTCTGGCTTATCTGTGACGATTCAATGCCGCAAGGGCCAGCGTTGCGGTATACTTTAACAACAGCGTTGACCATATTATCTCTCCATGGGAGGTTCTTCTTTATCGACAGGTGGTTCCTGTGATGGGGATACGGCAACAATTTCTCTATCAAAAGTCCGTTCGTAAAACTCACCGATACTTAACTGGTAACAGACGACAGAAATAAACACACCTATACCGAATGGCAGTCCTGTCCTTTGTCCTTCCCAGCCGATCCACCAAGAGCCAAAGCCGAGAAACAATAGAAAAACGCACCCTAGCCAGGCATCTAGGGCCACTGATTGGCGATAACGATATATCAACCATAAATACCGTGATGCCGTTCTTCCTCCCATGGCATAAGCTCCAAAGAACATTCCGGCAACCGTGCGAAAGGCAGTGCCTCCGGCAGGGAACACTTTTGCTGCCAGCAACGTGACGAGCAAAAAAAAGAGCAAATATATCATGATTGAACACCCCGACCCCTTGTATCTGGTGACTGCGTCCACCAGTTTCACCGGCCACCTGTGATCCTCTGTCACTGCCATACCGACCTCCTCTTATTTTCCCTGTAGAGCGACATTAGTGCAGTACCAACATTATCATAATCAACGGAATGACAGAGAGGATGTGACCTGCTCTCTATTGATTAATACACCATGATGTTAGTAATGCCTTCATCATTGATCTTGCTAAAACCGGTGTGCTTACAAACTGACCTGTGAAAGTCCCAAAGGGGACGTCCTGTCTTGTTGCCTGTCGGAAAGCCTTTTTTACAACTCGCCATCATCCTGCACCGCCATCGCTATCAGTCGCCGGGTACCGATAGCCTCAGGAAAGCGGATGCGCTTGATTTATCAATCGCTGCGCTCGGCAATAATCTGGCGCTTTCGTTCGATTTACAGCATTTTTGCAGCTATCACCAGGTGGCAGAACGCCCGTTGCGTCAGAGATTCCGTCAGCAAACCGGGATGACTGTCAATCAGTATCTACGCCAGCTCCGTATCTGCCACGCTCAGCATCTGCTGAGGCACAGTAAGATGCTTATCAGCTATGCGGCTTTGAGGACAGTAACTACTTCTCCGTGGTGTTTACTAAAGAGACCGGAATGACGCCACGGCTGTGGCGTCAACGATCTGTGGCAAGATGTCGGCGAAATTAGTTAGCCATGCCCAGACCAACAATATTCGCGGCCAGAATAATCACGACGCACCCTACGCTTAATACCCCCACGGGGCGGCGCCCCACGGATTTCCACTCTTTCAGGATCAACCCCACAACCCCGCCGCACAGAACATAGAAACTCATATGCAGCATCCAGCTCATATAGTCGTATTGCGCCGGAATTCTGGCGTGACCCCAGGCGTAGAAAAAGAACTGCAGATACCACATCAGACCACCGAGCGCAGACAGAAGTACGTTACTGATAATCAACGTTTTTGCCAGTGAAAAATCCGCTTTTACCGACAGGTTTTTCACTTTCGCCAGCCGAATAAAACAGAAACCGAGATTAATCAACGCCCCTCCCCCCATAATGACCACATAACTCGGCAGCGCGACATACAGCGGATCTACGCCCAAAGCGGCAGCGGCTTCGTGCATCGGTTTAGCGGCATCCATGGCGAAAGACATCCCGGCTGAGAAAATACCGCACATGACCGCCAGAATCAGCCCCTTTTTCAGACTGAATTCTTCGGCCTTAATGCCAAGCTGCCGCTCTTTCAATCGTCCGGCCCAGGTCACGATCGCCACGCCAACCACCGCGACCAGCACCCCCAGCAGCGTCATTCTTCCGCCCGGCGTGCCGATCAGTACGTCAAATTTGCCGTTCAGGACGGGCGTCATCAGCGTGCCGACGATCAACGTGATACCGATGGCGATACCGATGCCCATCGACATGCCCAGATAGCGCATAGTGAGGCCATAGTTAATATTACCTATGCCCCACATCGCGCCGAATAAAAATACCGGCAGTAAGGTAGCGGCGCTGAACGACCCGTAATAAGCCCAGAAATCCGGGAGCAGTATGGCGCTCACCACCCACGGCAGGATCAACCACGACACGATACCGCCTACCGACCACATGGTTTCCCAGGACCAGTGTTGCACTTTTTTGAACGGGGCATAAAAGCAGGCGGCGCTGGCGGCACCAATTAAGTGCCAGAGTATCCCCATGATAATTGCGTTACTCATTTTCTATCCCTCATTATCATCGAATGGGCTGAGGTGACGAAGCACCCCCACGACAATCGAGTGTAAAGAGCGCGCATCAGACGAACCTTCGGGAGAGTGCCGCATGCGGCGTAAAGCTGGCAGAATTAAAGAGTTGGACTTGATAACGATCACAGTTTGTTATTTTCATTATTTATGATGGCAAGGGAAAATAGCGCCGGCACCGACGGATACGTTCATAACCGGAGACGACTTTAGCCAGCCGGCGGGACGGCTGCCACAGTGAGAGGCGGTGATCGATACTGCCGTCAGGTGTACAGTAAGTGGGGTAGTGTCAGAACAATATGGAAGTGGATATACCCGTATTGTCTGTTAAGTAGCTGAAAACAAAAACGCCATGGAATTCAGTGGAACTCCATGGCATTAAATTTGGTTCCTCTGACTGGACTCGAACTTCATCTGTATCTCCTGTTATTAGTGGGT
>NZ_QDKJ01000019.1:0-53976 GCF_003115815.1 Brenneria roseae subsp. americana
TAACGAACGGTTCATCATCGTCTGGAATTGCAAGTTCATTATTACAGTCTACAGCTGTAGTAAGCGCGCCGTTCAGGTTAAGAGTCGCCTAATCTGTGGCCCTGCCAGGCCACAATTAAATACATCGGCGCAATCAGCTATAGACCGCCGAATACACAGAAATCAATCACTGTCGCATCTGCATAAACATCAGTATTATTATCAAGCAATATGATATCAAATCCCAACTCCGTGCCTATTTTTGTTCCGAAAACGCGAGCTAGCGCTGCACCATCAGCCTGATCATTAAATGCTGTGCCTATTACAATGTATTTATTGCTATTCATAGGGCTTGAAAATTTCACACTGTACCGCCCAGCCGCAGATTTTGTAATGCTGCCAATATTAAACGACGATATTATCGTGGGCGCTGATGGCGCTCCATTAAACCGCCCCCAGGCCGCACTAATGCGTTCTGTAAAACCGAGGTTTTTAGTGGTGTTGGTTGTTGTTAATTTTGTCAAAATCGCCATTTTACTATGACTAGGAACGCAGCAAAAATGGCAAAAATTGGTTACATGAGGGTGTCAACAAATGACCAAAACAGCGATTTACAACGGAACGCGTTAATTAGCGCAGAATGTGAGCAAATTTTTGATGATAAAATGAGCGGGAAAATAGCAAATCGTCCAGGTTTAAAACGAGCCTTAAAAATCATGAATAAGGGCGATACTCTTGTTGTGTGGAAATTGGATCGGCTTGGTCGAAGCGTAAAAAATCTGGTTACGCTAATAGCAGAACTACATGAACGTGGCGTTAATTTTCGCTCCCTGACAGATAGTATTGATACAGGAACGGCGATGGGGAGGTTCTTTTTTCATGTTATGTCTGCACTTGCTGAAATGGAGCGCGAGTTGATAGTAGAACGAACATTGGCAGGCTTGGAAGCCGCCAGAAAAAAAGGCCGCATAGGCGGAAGGCCCAGGGCCCTAACACTGGAAGACAGGGAGATGATCAGCAAGTTACTGAATAACGGGCACAGCAGGCGCCATCTGGCAATCATTTATGATGTTGGTATATCGACCATCTACAAGTATTTCCCTGCCGTGTCGCATGAGTGAAGCAACGCGGCATAGATAGATTCATCTATCTCAGCTGTGTCGTCAGTAATCAGGGAAACAGCCCGCCAACCGCAGTGCTGACCGAGTTAAATGCCTCTGTCGCACTGCTGCGGATGTTCGTCAGCATGTCGCTGAATGACGATGATTGCAACCGTTCGCGGTAGTCCTCGTCAACACGTTGCAGACTGATAGAAAACTCTATCTTTTTCGGGTTGCCGTAGCGGTCAAGTTCCTCATTGGTGCGCTGCAAGCCGGTTAAAACATACATCCCGTAAATTTTCCCCGTCCCTTCAATCAGCGGCCAGGGGCGCCCCATATACCCCATAGTCGTTAATGCCGAGAGCGCCAGGTTGCCGCCGGTAATTTCCGGGTAGAGAACGCCGCTAAGCGTGATCTGAGACTCACCGGCGCCGATATATTGCCAGCTTGCTGATTTGTTAATACGATCATTCTTGACGTGGCGCCATTGTTGGGAATGCTGCAATTGCTGGTACGGTACGGTTTTGAGGGCAAACACAAACATGCCGAATACCATCATCATAATATTTTCTCCTTAATCCTGGTCGCGGAATGAGCCGCGATTATTGCGATCTCTTTCGTTGAGGATTTGTCTTATTTTCTGTTCAATAAGTTGCGCAAGTTCACGCGGATCTTGTTTGCCAACATCGTTAAACACCAGGTTGAACGATGGCGCCGCGCCAGGCGAGGCGGAAACGGGGGCCACTGACCCCTGGCGGATGGGCTGCGTAGTAATGTCCTGCATTTGCTGAGAAACAACGCGCGGCACCTTCTGTGCGGAAACGCGCGTTTCCTGCCAGGCACCTTGCACGGTAAAAGCGCGGGGAAGGTTTTTGAAAACGATATCCCCCGGCCCTATCCGCTTTTTGGTTTCATCCAGCAACCCGCCGGTGTTGTCGGCGATTTTCTGTAGGCGCCGTTGTGTGCCTGTCTCCCCTGTTAATACCGGCGCCGGGGTTGTCACTGCTGGGGGGTTGTGGCTACCGTCGCTTTTAGGTGCCCAATCCCATCCCTTTTTAACCATCTTTCCTTGCTTTTCGTCCCATTCCCACATCACGGGATCTTTCTTGAGGCTTTCGGCTTTGAGGCGCGCGGCTTCCAACCCGGAGGGGATAAGATCAAGTTTTTCCAGTACCCAGCCGATCCCCTCCATCAGTTTTTGCAGCGGCCAGAGAAGCACATTAAGCGCCGTACCCAGCACGCGCCCAAAGGTTTCCCCTGCACTGGTACATTTTTCAAGAGATTCGCGGGAAGATTCTATCGGGGTAAATAGTTGCTTAAACCAATCCCAGACGCGGGAAACAGCGGCGCCGATGGCATCAAAAACAGGTGATAGCGAAGCGAAAGTGTCACGGAGTGGTTGCAGCGCCTGCATCACCCCGGAAAAGAACCCGCTGAAAAACGCCTTGATCGGCTCCCAATACTTCCAAATAAGCACACCGGCAGCGACAAAGGCCGCGCCAATCAGGCCGATAGGGCTAAGGAGCAATGATAGCGCCCCGCCTAAGATGGATGCCGCGCCGCTAATCAGCCCCCATAACGCCGGGAGGCCGGTTAACCGCAACAACAACATGCCGATGCTCTTACCCAGCGCCATGAGAGACGATAGCGGAGACGTGAAAGCAGCAAACAGTATGCCGCGCAACGGCGTTAACAGCGCAGGCAACCGGCCAAATCCTGCGGACAGTGACTTCATAACCTGCGACCAGCCGCCGATACGCGTCATAGAACTGCCAGCCACGCCGCCGAGCGTTCGGAACATGGCGATCGTGCCGCCAATACCACGCCCGCCGGTTAACAAAGTAAAGCCAAGTTGCAGTTTTGCCAGCGGCCCCATCAGGATTCCCAGCGCCAGCGAAGTCGCGCCGATTACTGCCGTGAGCGCCAGGGCGCCGCCGCCGACTAGTAGCAATGTTTGCGTGAGTTCGGGGTTTTCCTTTGCCCACTCCATCATGCTGTTAATTACGTTACTGAGACTTTGTGTCAGTGATCGCAATGGGCCGTCGATAGTTTCTTCAATCTGTATGCGAAATCCTTCCCAAGCGCTATCCAGCTCTTTCAGATCGCCGCTCAGGTTATCGGCCATTTTTTTAGCGACGGCGGTTGCCTCGCCGTTGGCATTTTTCAATTCACCGGCAAGTTTTCCTAATGCGCCGCTGCCCGCCGCCTGGACTAAGGTTTGCAGGCCAACGAATGCTTGTCCTCCGGCAATATCTTTGAAAAAGGATACTTGATCGGCTTCCCCGTATTTCGTGGTCGTTTTATACAGATCCAGTAACACGTCCTGCATTGGGCGCATTTTCCCGTGTGCGTCTGCAACAGATACACCAAGTTCTTTCAATGCGTCAGCAGCGGCCTTGGGGGGAGATGCCAACCGGGAAAGGCTGGCGCGCATTGCCGTGCCTGCATCACTACCGCGTATCCCATTATTAGCCAGCATGCCAGCCATTGCCGCCGCATCTTCAAGACTAATACCCAACGTGGATGCAACAGGGCCCGCATACTTCATTGTCTCGCCCAGACTGCGTAAATCGGTGTTGGTGCGGGTGAAAGCAGCGGTCAGAGTGTCACTGACGCGATCCATTTGGCTGGCGTCAAGTGAAAACTGAGACAAAACGTTAGATCCAATGTCAGCGGATTCACCCAATTCCATGCCGCCCGCCAATGCCATGCTCAGAACGCCGGGTAACGCTGCCTGAATGGATTGCGGTGTAAAACCTGCCATCGCTAAAAACGCCTGACCGCTTGCGGCATCCTGCGTAGTAAATGCCGTCTCGGCGCCGAGTTTTTTAGCTTGGGCGCGTAATGCGCCCATTTGCTGATCGCCTTTATCAAGTCGGGTTAGTGCCTGAACGCGCGACATTTCCTCATCAAAGCCAACGGCGGGCGCCAGAAATCGCCCGCTGGCATAACCCGCCGCCGCCGCGCCAAATACGGCGCCGGTGCCGGTGCTGCGCAAGTTACCGGCGGTCTGCTGCATCTTGTCGTAACGGGATCGCGCCTGGGTGACAGCGGCAAGTTGCCGCCGTTCTCGTTCAAGCGTCTGGTTATACTGCTCTGTGCGCCGGATTGCGCTTTGAATCGCACCGCTGCCGCTGGTCAGCGTGATGCCGTGTTGGCGTAATACCTGTGCACCCTCTCGGAGTTTGGCTGTTTGCGCGCTGTAGGCGGTGGAAAGCGTGGTTATTTTTGTGCGCAAGCTGTCAAGTTTTGCACGCTGCGCATCAGACAATGTGCCAGTTTCTTTAAGTCGCTGGCTTAGCCCTGCTGCTTCACGCTGGGCCTTATTGAGTTTCTGTGCTGTGTCGTTGGTGCTGTTGCGCAGTTTTTGAAAAGAGGTGCTTTGCGACTCAAGGCTTTTGATCGCGGCCTGGGTTTTTTTGATGGATTCGGAAAGACCACCCGCGCTATTGCGGGCGGCATTGACGGGGCGGGTAAATTTATCAATAGCGCTGAATGCGACACGGATATCAAGGCTCGTCATTCTTAGTAGCTCCACTTCTGACAGCCGCCCGCTCACGCCAGGCTATCAGCTCGCAAAGCTCCATGCCGTACATTTCCGAGAGCGGCCAGTGAAAAATTGTGGCGATATCTGCAATCAGATCCTCCACGCGGTCAAATAGCAGGACGGTTACTGATTCTCCGTCGCCGCCTCGCTCTGTTCGGCAGGCGCCTGCGGCGCTAAAAAAGGCACTAACGCCTCATTCAGTCGAACAAAATCGGAAGTCGGCAGGCTGGCGATTTCGGGCAGGGTAAGCGCTGGCGCAGTGACGCGGGTTAGCAGCGTTGACACTGCGTCAAAGTCCAGATTGATTACGTCACTCAAACGCAGGCCGCGCAGCGATCCGGCCTGCTTGATGGCGTCGGTAATTTCAACCTGATTAACGTCGCCGCTTTTGCGCTTAATTGGCGCCGACAGAACGATTGTTTTTGCAGTCATGTTTTTCTCTCCTGGCGGTTATCGCCGCCATTTAAATATTGAAAGTTGGCCGGAATAGTCAGCAATGACTATATTTGCCGGCGTTATGGGTTAGCTACCGAGGCCCAGCGCGGAACGGACGCGATCCGGGTAAAGGTTTTCACCGTTGCGCTTGTAGATGAAATTGAGCAGGTCAAATTCCAGCAGCGGCTGATCGTCAATAGACAGCTTGTAATAGGTGTTTTTAATGGCGTAAGTCTGGTTGGTGTCATCGCCCTGCTTTGAGTCGCCGCCGTCGATTTCCGTAATGCGACCGCGCATCTCAACCTCAACGATGGAACTGGTGCCGTCGGTATAAAACTCGCCGACAAAGCGCAATTTCAGCTCGTCAATATCGCCGCCGTATTTTAGGATCAGTTGTTCCTCAAATCCGCCAACCTGCATCGACGCATCAAGCGCGCCAGATTCAAGGCTGAGATCGACGGCTGCGGCGCCAATCATCCCGCCACCCTGGAAATCTTCCGTTTTGCGCGTCAATTTCGGCAACGTCACGCTGGGGATCTTCCCAATATAATTGTCGCCATCCACGAAACAAGTGAACAGCCGGAGCTTTTTAGGTACGGCCATTTACGCGCCCCCCAATGAAGAAAAAGCGGTTTCAAAATACTGATCGGTAAAGGTCTGATACAGGCTCAGATCTTCCAGCGGCGGGACTGGCGTATAGTTGTAACGCACAATGCACTTGCCCTGGCGTAACCCGGTTGTTGGGTTATCAACGATATCGAACCAGCACGCCGCACCGATCAGTTTCCCGGCAGTGACCAGCGCCTGCAATTTGGCGTTGATGCCGCTCACTACGTCTTTAACGTTGGCCGGCGTCAGCGGCTTATCAACGGTAGTGAATTGCGCCTCTGCGATACTGTCGGCCAGGATCTGCGCGGTGCGTGTGTACACTTCAAAGATGTACTCTTCATCGGGATCGGTGGTGCGGTTGCCCCAGAACCGGAAACCGTCGCGCTTAATCAGCGTGGTGATTTCGTGCGCGTTCAGTTCGTTGGCGTCGGAATCTTCCGCCTGTAGCGCCCAGAACACATCTTTTGCAATCCCTAGCACATTGTTGACAGCAACGTTAGACAGTGATTTGTGCCAACCCTGCGTGTTATCAATCGACGCACGCAGGCCGCAGGCATATGCCACGGCGGGGAATTCCTCGTTTTGCCCGGTCAGCGAGTTATACGCGATGAAGTTGGGCCAAATAGGCATCACTTCCCTGTAGTTCAGCGTCGTGCGGTATTCTTTCGCCTCCGAGATGGTTTCGCAGCCGTGACAATATGCATAAACGAATGCCCGCAGCTTCTGTGCGATGACACAAAGCTGGGTGGCAACCTCGATCGTATCGTGGTCGGGAACGGCTAAGATACGCGGACGGTAGCCGGTTTTCTGTTCTGCCGTCAAAAACGCATACATACCGGTATAACTGCCATCGGCAGCGGTGCCGCCGATCACCAGCTGTGATTGCGTTTGATTGCCTTCACCCTCAACCGCCGCCGCCACGCGCACCACGATTACTTTAGGGCTGCATTGGTCGGAAATGGCTTTCAGGCTTTTGTAAAGCGAGCCGGTTTTCCCCGCTTTACCCAGCACGTTATTTACGCGCGTGATAAGTACGGGGGTATTAAGCGGGAACGCGTCCGGGTCTGCATCGTCAGCAACGCCCACAATGCCAATGACCGTTGAGTCAATGTCATTGATGGCCGTTACCAGATCAGTGTTTTCCCGAACACGCACGCCGTGAAAAAAAGCGTCAGTCATGTTTGCAACCTCATAGTGAGTTCGGGGTGATGTTCCACGAAAACAGCAAGGCAGACACGCGCTTACGGTTGTTACAGGCAGGCGACAACAAACGCCTGTTTGACACCTCACGCGCGCATGAAACTATCAGCGCCGGGGGTGAAAAATGGCATTCAGTAATTTGACGGATATTCAGCAAACGCTGAAATCGGGGCTTTCAGATCTTGATAACGCACTGACGGAAGCCGTTAAGGTTCCAGGCTTTAACATCACAATGGGAGGGAAAACGCTGCTGTTGCTTGATGAGCGACTGATTTCGCTTTCAATGACGGACAATCGAGGATTTGAGGCCGATCAGATCACGCTTTCCGTTGACGATACGGACGGGCGCATTAATCTGCCGCCGCGTGGCGCCGAGTTATCCGTATCAATGGGATGGAAAGGCGAAGCGCTGGTCTATAAAGGGCTTTTTATTGTTGATGAGGTGGCGCATTCTGGCCCGCCGGACACCATCGAGATCACCGCGAGAAGTGCTGATTTTCGCGACGAGTTTAACGTCAAGCGTGAGGTGTCATGGCATGACGTGACAGTAGAGCGCGTGGTATCAGTAATCGCCCATCGTTACAGCCTTAAGCCCTACATCAGCACGCAACTGATGGATTTAGAGATCGATCACGCCGATCAGACACAAGAAAGCGATATGTCATTCTTAACCCGCATGGCGGAAATGCTGGGCGCTATCGCCACGGTGAAAAATGGGTGTCTGCTGTTTATCCTGCCTGGCGGCGGCGTGAGCGCATCAGGTAAGCCATTGCCGACCGCTGAAATCACCCGTTCAAGCGGTGACCGTCACAGCTTCCGCATTGCGGATCGTGATGCTTATACCGGCGTGCGGGCGTACTGGCTGGATCTGAATTTTGGGAAAAAGAAAAAGGTCAGTGTAAAAAAGAGAACAACCAGGGCAACAAAAAAGAAACAGGAAAAAAGCAGCAGCAGCGAGGGGGATTACATGGAGGGCGCAGACGGGAACGTCTATGTTCTCAGGAAAACATATCAGAACGAAACCGCCGCCAGGCGTGCGGCGGCAGCGAAATGGCAACAGCTTCAACGCGGCGCCGCGCAATTCTCGATCACCCTGGCGCGAGGCCGTGCTGACCTTTACCCGGAAGTGCCGGTCTCTGTCAGTGGATTTAAATCAGACATTGATAATCAGGAATGGATAATATCACGTATAGAACATGTCATTGATGGGAGCGGTTTTACTTCCCGTCTGGAACTGGAGGCAAAGATTGCTGACTGGATAGCAGAAAGTGACTAGAATGGAATTAAGTCAAACCCCGCCGGGGATTCAGTCATGTTTATTTGCCCTCACTGCGGCGCAGTCGCGCGCACGCGCACCAGTCGCCAGCTTAGCGAAATGACCGTGCGTCAATATCATCAATGTCAAAATCTGGAATGCAGTATAACGTTCACCACGCTTAACAGCGTTGAACGCCTGGTTACAGCCCGCACCAAATGCGAGGATGTACCGCCAGACTTTGTACCGAAAGATGCATTTCCTTCATCACATTATGGTCGTGATCAGCTTAATTTGTCGTTGTAATCTTCTGCCCCGCAACTATAAATTGTGGGGTATTTGTTTTCGGCCCAAAGACTTTGTTTACCATTGATAATGGTAAGGAAGCTATGAAGAAACTGATATTTTATTCTTTGATTATTTACTGTTTCTCTCCTTTCGTACACGCTATTAGCTTGAAGGGAGAGTACCCCGTTTGCGTCTCAAAAAGTGCCTTTGATAGATTGTCGGCTATGGCAGAACATAACGATATTGAATCTATAGAAAAGATACTTAAGACGGAGTGCTTTATGCCTCAGAAAGGGCAGGAGGTAGATAAAATAGTGTCACGTGAATCTGGCGGTGTCACGCAGATAAGAATATATCATAAAGGTGATCTTTATGACTTATGGACAAGCAAATACAACCTTAGCGCAAATTAGCCAATTTAATTAAAAGCCCGCCGAGGCGGGCTTGTTTGTTCGATGTGGTCAACGTGTGGACATTGAAAGAAATAAATCCTTTTATTTCATATCGATACAGGGATAAATTCTACACCATCCCTGTCTTTTCGCCCTCCATGATGGAGGGCTTTTTTTTGGGGATTCTCAGGTAAATGGGTTGAGTGTAATAGCATTTTGCAAGTAATCCGGTGCAAGGTGCGCATAAATCATGGTCTACCCGCCAGAAATGTACGATCGCATGCTGCCTGGATGGCGGTGATGAGTGAGCTAACCAAAATAGATAGCACACTTTGACTTCATAATTTGATGTCACATAAAGAATATATATAATGACTTCAAAAGATGACTTCATGGAACCGGCAATGCAGGGAAAAATAGCCAGTCTGAGAAAAAAACAGCGGGAAACGCTGAATCAGATTTTCAAAACGCCGGTACTTTCTGGTGTTAAATGGTCGAATATTGAGTCACTTATCATTGCGTTAGGTGGTGAGATTAAGGAAGGAAGCGGCTCAAGAGTACGATTTTTACTGAACGGGAGCATTGCCCGATTCCATCGTCCTCATCCGTCACCGGATACTGATAAAGGCGCGTTGGTCAGCCTGCGTGAATGGTTGGAAAGTATAGGGGTAAAACCATGACTAAAGCACTTAATACACCAAATACGATGGTTGTTGCCGGGCAACCGGCCATCATTAGTTATGTGCCTGAAATTGGCATGTTTCGTGGTAAGTTTATTGGTTTATCAGGCTATTGTGACTTTGTCGCCGATAGCATTGATGGGCTAAGGAGTGAGGGAGAAATCTCACTACGTGAATATCTGGCAGATTGTCAGGAAAGCGGAATCGATCCCTATGCGCGTGAAGAGAAAGTGAAAACGTTCACCCTCCGCTACCCTGAATCGTTCGGAGAACGGCTGACCATTGCCGCCGCTGAACGCCAGGTTTCAGTGAATGCGTTTATCGTCGAAACGCTTAACGAACGAATGAAGCTCACTTAACGATCTCCCGCTCCGGCGCTGAGGGATCCCTCAGCGCCGGAGCGGGCTTTTTTTACTCAGTGCTCATTATTCAACGGTTACTTTTGAGTTAAGTCGGAAGTGATTTTCTCAAACGCGCTGAACGAACAGAATCCGTCGGCATTAACCGGGCAATCTTGCAGGGCCAGCGTAACCCGCTGTGGTGGATTGTTGCGATTCAGTGGAGCCAGCGTTTTGATTTGATCGGTGGATTGATAAACATATTCCATTTTCAGGAAAGACTCACCGCTGGTTTTATTCTTCCAGCGCTCAAAGACAACTTTGCCGCCAATGGGGGTGGTTTCAAACTGGTTCGGCAATTTATAGGGCTTCACACCCAATGCGGAGAACAGTGAGGCGACGTTTGAGTCATGCCCGACGAGGAAAGTGAATTTGGGTTTATCTTGCCCGAATGAGTTTTTCAGTTCCTTGACCAGATTCCCGGAGACTTCCCTGGCGATGACCGGCGCGCTGAATACGACGCTGTTGTAATACTCTTTTATCGCGACCAATGACTCGAACTGCTTATCATCTTTGATTCGTCCCCAGCCGACATTTTCAATCGGCGCGCCTTCATAATATTGCAGAATAAACGCATCTGAAATTGAGGTGCCGGTTCTCAGCGGACCCGAAACGCCGGGTTCCTGATCGGCAACGATGTTCACTGACGTCGGGATGGCGGTGAGATCACATTGTTTGTCTTCTTTGCAGGTTGCCGATTCGGTATAGCGAATGATCTGCGCCATTTGCTGATAGGTCGGTTTCAAACGTTCGTTCAGCCCCTCAAGGCCGTTTTCTCCCGCGGTTTGATTAATGGATTCAATGGCGCGTTGTTTAAACGCCGGGCTGCCGTCGCGGATGATAGGGTTAAAAGTGGCGTCCATGGTGCCCAGTTTTTCTTTATGGACCACGGGTACGATACAACCCGGAAACGCGCCTACAGAGAAATACTGTGCGGTTGCAATCGTGCGTTGCAGGCTGTTGGCGTAGAAATAGACATCTTTGTCGGTAGGGCAGGTGTCAGCGGCAAGCAGATGGTTATCTACCAGCCATTCACTGAAATAGTGACCAAAATAGGCTTCCAGTACGCCGCCCCGGGTGGTCAGCCAACTGCTGGGCGTATCCCACTGTGGCCAGGCATCGGGCGTCAGCTTGCCTAATGCGCTGCTGGGGCTTGCAAGTGGCGCTCTCAATCCATGACGGCTAAATACGACGACTTGCTCCAATGCCAATTCATCATTACTGCTGGCGAAGGTCTCCGTCGAAAACGGCAACAGTAGCGGCAGGCAAAACAGTGCTTTCATTTTCAGGGACATCATGCACTCTCCTCGTTGGTTGGAGTTATTTCTTTCATAAAAAAAAGAAAAAACTGAAAAATTTATCCGATATTTTGGTTGTGAGCATCCGTTACAGCTTGTGCTTAATGCTTCATTAATTACAGCTTGATGTAAAAAGAATAGTCAAAATGTGATTCAAGCCACGTAACTCCCTGCCGAGGGTGGCCTCTATTTTTACGATAGTGGATGGATTTTACGATGGTTTGCTCATTTTTTATGCTTTTAAAGTGATGTTATTTTTCTTTGAAAATTATGTTTTTTGTCTTGTTTTCATAAAAAATTAATTTAAATCATAATATGGCGCTTGAATTTTGAGCTAAATAGAGAGGCGATACTTATTACTACAACATCATTCATTCTGGCGGAAAATATGAGCATAAATGTCAAACGTGCGTTGGTATTGGTACTGACTTTGTTCCCTGCGCTGGTGTTCGCACACACCGGCAACGATGGCGGTACACATCATGTGCTGGGCTTTACGGAAGGATTCACCCATCCCCTTACGGGCCTGGACCACTTGTTTGCAATGACGCTGGTTGGCGTATGGAGCGCAATGAATACCCGCAAGTGGTGGGTGGCCCCGCTGTCGTTTGCATCCTTGCTGTTAGTGGGCGCGCTGATTGGCATGGCGGGTGTGACCATCCCTGCGACGGAGCATATCGTTGCGGCCTCGTTACTGGGCATTGGTCTGATGGTGGCGATGCAATTGAAGCTGTCTTCGGCGGTGGGCGCATTGAGTATCGGCGCCTTTGCGATATTTCACGGTCTGGCTCATGGGGCGGAACTTTCCCATTCGGTGGGGGCATTATCAGGGATGGTGATCGCGACCGCATTGCTGCACGTATTGGGATTAGGCATTGGATTTTTGCTGATCTCTTCAAAAAAATCGACGGTGTGGTGGCCACGTTTGATCGGCGGCTGTTCCTCCGTACTGGGTCTTGGTTTACTGGGTGGTTTGATTTAGTCCATTCCCGTGGTCTGCGAGACGGTCGGTTTACCGTGAAACCCGTCTGTGCAGGCGAAATTTAAGGTTAGCGATACCTCGGGCGGCGACCGCGGCGCGAGGTATCCCCTGCGAGAACCTCATCGCCGTGTTTTCCCCTTGTAAAACGCTCCCGTTGTTGTTGTATCGTGCCGTCGTCAAGGGCGAAACAGGCGATACGCAAGTTTGAAATTATTGATAAAATGGCACGAAAAAAAGACAGCGCAGGAGAGCGGTAAAGCGTAGAATGCGATCATCAAAAAATGATGCTCATGAGTGTTCCCTCACCTGTCCTCAGGCTTCTGGCTGACATCCTCATAAAAGCACGCTGAAACACCGTTGACCGCAGGTCTTACACGGTGATGTCATACTTTCTCTGTATCATCGCTCCACCGCGCAGGCCTTGCCAGAACAAGGCGGTGCACTTTTTTATTTTAACTTTTGATATCAATACCATGACCCGTTCTCCCAGATCGACCGCTTGGTTGAGAGTGATTAGTCTCTCTCTCGCTGCTTTTATTTTTAATACCGCTGAATTTGCTCCGGTTGCTTTGCTTTCTGATATCGCAGCCAGTTTTTCAATGAGTGCCGCGCAAGTTGGACTGATCATTACCATCTATGCCTGGGTTGTCGGGGTGATGTCGTTACCCTGCATGTTGCTGTCCAGTGATATGGAGCGGCGTAGCCTGCTGATCAAAATCTTTATTCTATTCACCGTCAGCAACATATTGTCCGGTATGGCCTGGAATTATTGGGTTCTGGTGCTGGCCCGCATCGGCGTGGCGCTGTCCCACGCGATTTTTTGGTCGATAACCGCCTCTCTGGCGGTGCGTCTGGCGCCGGCGGATAAAAAGGCGCAGGCGTTGAGCCTGCTGGCGACGGGCACGGCTCTGGCGATGGTGCTGGGACTGCCGCTGGGGCGTCTGGTGGGCCAATATCTGGGCTGGCGTGTCACGTTCGTGATTATTGGCGTGCTGGCCTCCGCGATTATGCTGGTGATGATGAAGCTGCTGCCGGAATTGCCCAGCAGTAATTCCGGTTCGCTGAAAAGTTTGCCGTTGCTGCTTAAACGGCCCGCATTGCTGTGTATTTACGGCCTGACCGTGATGATTGTCACCGCGCATTTTACGGCTTACAGTTACATAGAGCCGTTTGTTCAAAAAGTGGCTCTGCTGAGTGAGAATTTCACCACTATGCTGCTGCTGATCTTCGGCGGCGCCGGCATTATCGGCAGCATGCTGTTTAGCCGCTACAGCAACAGATATCCTTCCGGCTTCCTGGTGACGTCATTTGCTTTCCTGACGATGTGTCTGCTGCTGTTGCTGCCGCTGTCATTCAGCGGTTGGAGCATTTCGCTGTTATGCGTCGCCTGGGGGATCGCCATTATGGCATTGAGCCTGGCGATGCAGGTCAAAGTGCTGACGCTGGCTTCGGATGCGACGGATGTCGCGATGTCGCTCTATTCCGGCATTTATAATCTTGGTATTGGCGGCGGCGCTTTATTGGGCAATCAGGTGATTACGCACCTGGGGCTGGCTGACGTCGGCTTTATTGGCGCGGCGCTGGGATTGATGGCGTTGGCATGCTGTATTTTTACACTTATCCGTTATGTCCGTGAGTTAAGTAATGTGTCGATGAACTAATACGGGTATCCACCAAGCGTTTCTGTCCTGAGTGAGGGCGTTATGAATTCACACTATGCCCGTCTGGTTACGCTGGCGGCATTGAGTGCGACCGCCGTTGCAGTAATATTGTTCGTCATGAAGGTCTTCGCCTGGTGGCATACCGGTTCGGTGAGTCTGCTGGCCTCATTGGTGGATTCTCTGGTTGATATCGCCGCCTCGCTGGTTAACCTGCTGGTGGTTCGCTATTCGCTTCAGCCTGCGGATTTTGAGCATACTTTCGGCCATGGCAAAGCCGAATCTCTGGCTGCGCTGGCGCAGAGTATGTTTATTTCCGGTTCTGCGTTGTTTCTGATATTGACGGGGTTGCAGCATACATTGGAACCCCAGACGCTGCGCGCCCCGGAGGTGGGGATATGGGTAACGGTGATTGCGTTGCTGTCAACGTTGCTGCTGGTGTCATTCCAGCGCTGGGTGGTCAAGCGCACGCATAGTCAGGCGGTGCGCGCGGATATGCTGCACTATCAGTCTGATGTGCTGATGAACGGTGCGATTCTGGTTGCGCTGGGATTGAGCTGGAAAGGCATCACCCGTGCCGATGCGCTGTTTGCGCTGGGCATCGGTGTCTATATTCTATACAGTGCCCTACGTATGGGTTATGAAGCCGTACAATCGTTATTGGATCGCGCCTTGCCAGACGAAGAACGGAACATGATCGTCGGGATTATCTCCAACTGGCCGGGCATTCGCGGCGCTCACGATTTACGAACCCGGCGTTCCGGGCCGACCCGCTTCATTCAACTGCATCTGGAGATGGATGACGCTTTGCCGCTGCTGCAATCGCATCAAATTGCCGATGACATAGAGCAGGCGCTGCTGAAGCAATTTCCAGACTCCGATATTATTATCCACCAGGATCCGGTTTCGGCTGTGCCGGAAGAGCAGAAAGGGCAACTCAAGGAGCGGTAACATCCTGAGTCCGGTGTTGTTTGTTGCCTGTTTATGTTTAAAACGTGATATGTCGTGAAAATTTATGCACAATCTAGCCTGACCTGAATCAATTCAGCTACGGGTATTTGTTATAATATGCTAATAAAAGATGAGAGGTCGCTGTCGTTGTAAAACCGACAGTGAATTTACGATAGAAGAATCCTGCAAATTTACATCTACAAGTCCAGAGGTTGTCATGATTAAAAGAATCGGAGTATTGACGAGCGGTGGTGATGCGCCCGGAATGAATGCGGCAATTCGTGGCGTGGTGCGTGCCGCACTGACAGAAGGGCTGGAAGTGTTCGGCATTTATGATGGCTATCTGGGCTTGTATGAGAATCGGATGGTGCAATTAGACCGCTACAGCGTGTCAGATATGATCAACCGCGGGGGGACGTTTCTGGGCTCGGCGCGTTTTCCTGAATTCCGTGATGAGAAAGTACGTGAAGTCGCCATTCAAAACATGAAAGCGCAAGGACTGGATGCGCTGGTGGTGATCGGCGGTGACGGTTCCTACATGGGAGCCAAGCGTCTGACGGAAATGGGTTTCCCCTGTATCGGGCTGCCCGGCACCATCGATAACGACGTTGCGGGTACGGACTATACCATCGGTTATTTTACGGCGTTGGAGACGGTGCTGGAAGCCATTGACCGTCTGCGCGACACATCCTCTTCCCACCAGCGTATCTCCATTGTGGAAGTGATGGGACGTCACTGCGGCGACCTGACGCTGGCGGCGGCGATCGCCGGCGGCTGTGAGTTTATCGTTTTGCCGGAAGTGCCGTTCAGCCCGGAAGATCTGGTGAACGAAATCAAAGGCGGTATCGAAAAAGGCAAAAAACACGCGATTGTGGCGATTACCGAACACATTTGTGACATCAATGAACTGTCGAAATATATCCAGAAAGAAACAGGCCGCGACACGCGCGCCACCGTTCTGGGCCATATTCAGCGCGGCGGTTCTCCGGTGGCTTATGACCGTATTTTGGCTTCCCGTATGGGCGCGTATTCCATTGAACTGTTGTTGCAAGGCTATGGTGGCCGTTGCGTCGGTATCCAGAACGAAAAACTGGTTCATCACGATATCATTGATGCCATTGAGAACATGAAGCGTCCGTTTAAAGGCGACTGGCTGGAAACGGCGAAAAAATTGTTCTGATCCCCGCCACCGCATCGTCAATCCCGCTGTCAAAGCAGGGTTGCCGCTTATTGACCCCCCGTTTTTCGGGGGTTTTGTTTTTTAGCGGCCCAGACAGGGAACGCTCATGCCTTTTCTGACACTTACCCTATAGGTATTTACCGCGCGTAATCCCGGTGCGTTTTATCATGTTAAGGAGGGGGAGATGTCAGAGCCGAACTATGCCAAAACGTTATTGCTACGTTGGGTCGAGAAACAGGCGGAGGGAGACGGAACGTTCAATGTCGAGGCCGGCGTTCAGGTCGTGTTGAACGGACAAGCGCTTTTTTTAAGATTGCCCGAATCACGGGAAACCCTGTTTGTTTTTATGCCGGTTTATATGCTGGATTTTGAGCGGGACGGCGATCTGCTTGCGTTGGGCATGATGCTGAATCTTGAACCTGGCCTGATGTGCGGTGCGGCAATCGGGCTGGAAACACAACAGCGTAATCTGATGCTGACGGCACATCAGAATGTCTTGTCTTTTGATGAGCGTGCGTTGAGCGCGTGGATAGAAAATGTGGTAAGCCTCGGTCTGCGCATACGAGAAGAGTTTGCTTCGGTTGTGGCTGGCCGAAAGACATCGGCCGACGCGAAAACGTTGCCATTATCCGGGCTTAACCGGTATCGGGCACACGCGTTTCATTCTCAACTGTCCCGGTAGTAAAACCCCACTCTGCCCAGCATCACGGTGCATCCATTTAACATCACGAGATCGTTGCTATGCGTATTCATCAAACTGTTTTACCTGAGATGACAACTTCACTGCCGCCCGCCGGAAACGCCATGCCGGAGCCGCCCCGATGGCGTGTGATGCAGGAGCAGGCGGCATTTACGCCACTGAGCCAAAAAGAAGGACATGCCAGTTTTTCGTTGCGCGGGTTGCTGAATACGCTGCCATCCATGCCGGTTTCCATTTTGCCGCCTTCCATGAGCCACCTTTTCTCAAGCAGGAAAGATGCGGATATGGATGCGTTGGGCAAGAAACCGCGAGTTTATGAATCGAATCTGGCGATCTCCTGTAATGAGAACGCAGGGCAAACCACGCTAATGGAGCAGAGTGACTATCTTCAAACGTTGAAAACGCAACTGCCCGATATGAAGAAAAAGGTACAAAGCGTGGAAGACGGGGCCTGTCTGGGGTTATCGACCCTCTGGTTGCTGGGGCGTCACAGTGGTTTGGATGACAAAACGGTGATCGGTAATTTGCTGGGGTATGATGCGGATAAAGACGAGGTGATTTCGGCAGCCAGAGCGAAAATCGGGTTCGATAAAATCCATGTTGTGCAGGAAAAGTTTCAAAATAGCGCCCGTATTGACGGTCAATTTAAAGACAGGCGATTTGATGGCGCCGCTCCGGTGGTGAAACGTTATGATTTGATGCAGCGTATTGCGAATTTGGCGAAGATGTCCGTTATTCCGGTGAGAGGGGAAACGCCGTTTGTGTTGCTCAATCGCAGAGAGGGATTTGGTGATGGGCTGGTAAGCGATGTGCTGCGCGCAGGACGGGAGCAACTTCTGGCGGTTCACTCTGACGGTCATGCAATGGCGATCTACAGCAATGGTCACGATCAATATGCGTTTTACGATCCCAATAACGGTATGTTCAGTTTTCAGAATAAAGAAAACCTTGCCTCCTTTATGAACCGGATAGGAAAAATGTTGAACGTTGCATCCAACACGTTGGGGAACGGGGATCCGGATCAATTGATGATTATGGAGATGAAGGTTCATTGACGCGATGAGAAAGCCGCTACAACCGAAGTAAACCTCTTATCCCATTTTCAGGACGATGACCTTTTCATCACCTTTTATCCCTCATAGTGAATTATTGTCATTAGCTGGCATAATAGTCCTGCCATGTTCGGTGAATGTCTGCTTCAGGCATGATGGGTCAGGCAGTGGGAGATTTGTTGACCTAAACTCGATGGGCAAGCCCCGCTGAGCGAACGCGGGTCGTATTGTTCATTGTTGGCATATATAGAAAATATTATTGAGGTTTTCGCATGACAAAAGTTACCGTTGCCGCAACACAAATGGCGTGTTCCTGGGATCTGCCCAGAAACATTGAGAATGCCGAGAAGCTGGTGCGACAAGCGCATGCAAAAGGGGCGCAGATCATCCTGATTCAGGAGTTGTTTGCCGCGCCTTATTTCTGTATCGATCAGAGCCCGGAACACTATGCTTTGGCACAGGAACTGGAAACCAGCCCGCTGATTAAACACTTTTCTGCGTTGGCGGCCGAGTTGGAAGTGGTGTTGCCACTGAGCTTTTTTGAGCGAGCCAACAATGCGTACTACAACTCGCTGGTGATGATCGATGCGGATGGCGCCGTACTCGATATCTACCGTAAAACCCATATCCCGAATGGCCCGGCGTATCAGGAAAAGCAGTTTTTTATTCCGGGCGATACCGGCTTCAAAGTCTGGCAAACCCGCTACGCAAAAATTGGCGTTGGCATCTGCTGGGATCAATGGTTCCCGGAAACCGCTCGCAGCTTGGCATTGCAGGGCGCGGAACTGATTTTCTATCCGACAGCCATTGGTTCAGAACCGGCTTATCCGGAGATCGACAGCCAGCCGCATTGGACTCGTGTCCAGCAAGGTCATGCCGCCGCGAATCTGGTGCCGGTAATTGCCTCCAACCGCATTGGCACCGAAGCCAGCAAGTATATCGACGGCCTGGAAATGACCTTCTACGGCTCCTCTTTCATTGCCGATCAAACGGGTGCGCTGGTGGCGCAGGCCAACAAAACGGATGAAACCGTTCTGGTGCATGCATTTGATTTGGCCGCCATTGCCGCACAGCGTGCATCATGGGGACTGTTCCGCGATCGTCGTCCGGAAATGTATGGTGTGATTGCCAGTTCCGACGGCAAAACCCGGAGATAAGTTGATGTCACAGTTAACCACGCCGCATCAGGACGGCTTTACGATGCCTGCCGAGTGGGCGCCACAGGAAGCCGTGTGGATGATTTGGCCCTATCGACGGGATAACTGGCGTGAAGAGGGCGTTCCTGCCCAGCAAACCTTCGCGCAGGTGGCAAAAACCATTGCGCAGACGACGCCGGTGATCATGGGCGTGCCCGCGCGCTGCATGGCTGACGCGAAGCGTGTAATGCCCGCCGATGTCACACTGGTTGAGATGGAAAGTGACGATGCTTGGATGCGTGATACCGGGCCGACGATGGTACTGAATCAGGCCGGGGAACGTCGTGGTATCGACTGGCAGTTTAACGCCTGGGGCGGTGAACTCGGCGGTCTGTATGACGACTGGCGACAGGATGAAAAGGTCGCGGCGCAGGTGTTGGCTTACCACCAGAATGCGCGCTATGCCGCTCCTCTGATTCTGGAAGGCGGCTCGATTCATACCGATGGTGAAGGGACATTGCTGACCACGGCAGAATGCCTGCTGAATCCCAATCGTAACCCGCATCTGAGCAAAGCGCAGATCGAGCAGCTGATGCGCGATTATCTGGGCATATCGACGATTATCTGGTTGGAAGAGGGCGTGTATAACGACGAAACCGACGGACACATCGACAATATGTGCTGCTTTGTGCGTCCCGGCGAAGTGGCGCTGCACTGGACGGATGACGAAAGCGATCCGCAATATGCGCGCTCAATGGCGGCATATCGGGTGCTATCCACCGCTAAAGACGCACAGGGCCGTCAGCTGAAAATCTGGAAGCTGCCGGCACCGGGGCCGCTGTATGCGACGCCGGAAGAAGCCGCGGGCGTGGATGGGGGAAATGCGGTGGAGCGTAATGCCGGATCGCGTTTGGCGGGATCGTACGTGAACTTCCTGATCAGCAATCAGCAGATTATTTTCCCGCTGCTGGATGCGCGAACGGATGATATCGCCCGCGATCGGTTGCAGCAGATGTTTCCGGACTATCAGGTAAGCGGCGTCCCGGCCCGGGAAATTCTGCTGGGTGGCGGCAATATTCACTGTATTACGCAGCAGATCCCCGTCAAAAGATAAGGCATGGTCTGAAATATTCAGGCCGTTGGCAAAATTGAAATGTTCGCTGTTATTCCCCCTCCCCGGTAAAAGGGGAGGTTGGCTTGGGGGATAAAAAGGCTGTCATCAAGCTGAAAAAACGCCGCCATTTCTTATAAAGAAATGGCGGCGTTTGTTAATAACGACGTTAGCGTATCTTAGCCGCGTTTTGCTTCAGCGGCAGCTTTGACGATTACGGCAAAAGCGTCAGCCTTCAGTGAAGCCCCGCCGACCAGCGCGCCATCGATGTCAGGCTGAGTAAATAGCTCTGCGGCGTTGGATGCGTTAACAGAACCGCCGTACTGGATGATAACCTGCTCGGCAACCGCGGCGTCCTGTTTGGCGATATGATCGCGAATGAATTTGTGAACGGCCTGAGCCTGTGCCGGGGTCGCTGATTTGCCAGTACCGATAGCCCATACCGGTTCGTAGGCGATGACGGTGTTTTCAAATGCTTTGGCGCCCAGCGTATTCAGCACGGCGTCCAATTGACGGGCGCATACGGCCTCTGTCTGTCCTGCTTCGTTTTCTGCTTCGGTTTCACCGATACACAGAACCGGGATCAGACCTGCATCTTTCAATACGCTAAATTTTTTGGCAATGAATTCATCGCTTTCTTTGTGGTAGGTACGACGTTCTGAGTGACCGATGATGATGTATTTCGCACCAATATCTTTCAGCATGTCGGCGGACGTTTCACCAGTAAAAGCACCAGACAGGTTCACGTCAACGTTCTGCGCGCCCAGTGCAATACGGCTACCTGCCAGTTGATGATTAGCCTGATCCAGATAGATAGCGGGTGGCGCGATAGCAATACCACAACCGTCGACGGTGCTTAATTCTTTACGCAGACCAGCGATCAGTTCGTTGACCATGTGGGTGCTGCCATTCAGCTTCCAGTTACCCATAACTAATGGATGACGCATCTTTTTTCCTCCAGACGGGATCGCAAATAATCAATACATAACTGCCAGTCGGCAGTTTGACCTGCCAACAGTATAAAGACGAAATGATACCGTGGCTCTGTTTTTCGTCATTAATTGTCCTGTTGATCACGGTTCAGATAGCGTTAGCTTAATCGGTTCAACAGCAAAAGTTAGCCCTTTTTCAGCGTTATCTGCAACAACATAGCGCATGGCCCCTTCCGTTTGCTGGTAAAAGCGCTGGCCCTTGCCTTTTTCCAGTAGTTCGGTGACTTTTTTAATACTTTGTTCTTCCGTCAATGACGGGGAAAAAGCGCGTGACAGGGCCGCCATATAATTAATGGCCTGTGTACGCCTTGCTTCGGTGTCGGTATCTTCCTGTTGTGGTAGCCAGGTAATTTGCAGCGTTTTGATCTTCCCTGTGCCTTTTCCCAACGCGGTTGACGCGTACAGATGATCGTTGATTTTGCTGGCGGCGCGCGTCAGCAGACTGGATATGTTGCCGGTGTCGATAACCCGGAATTCCCCAATTGGCAGCGCCGGATTACTCAGGTTATAACGTGTACGGAACTGGACGATGGTTTGGTCAAATGTTGGCGCGCCAGCCAGCAGATAAGGGGCCGTTGCTGTCGTTTTTGATGGCGAAACGGGATCGGACCACGCACTGGACTGGTAGAACATCAGGGCGGAAAACGTACAAATTGCAGCGATATATTGTCGTGTCATAAGGATTTTATCAGGCGAGCCATGGTAATCAGTTTAGGCCAAAGGCGGCGATAGCGATGCTATGTTTGATTAAAGCGGCATTCATGAGTGATTGTCAAAAGTCGCGTAAAGATTACGGGCGCGTAGCCCATCCGGTTAATGGTAAACTCGGCGGGAGACGTTTGCGGGTGAGGGGGTTTTGACGTCGCGCCTGTTTCGTTATTTAACCGATCAATATTTTTCCCGTTGCGCTTGATGGGATTGGCTCTGTAATTCAGGATTCTGTATTTGATGACGCTACAGCAATGGTGTTTCTCGTTTAAAGGGCGTATCGGCCGCCGTGATTTTTGGGTCTGGATCGTCCTCTGGCTGGTGTTGATGGCGCTGCTGTTCACCTTGTCTGGTCAGAACTGGCTGGATGTTCAATCCACGGCATTCATTCTTGTTGCATTGCTGTGGCCAACGGCGGCAATCGTGGTAAAACGCCTGCATGACCGTAATAAAAGCGGCTGGTGGGCGTTACTGATTATCGTTGCCTGGGTCTTGGCCGCCGGTCATTGGTTTATGTTGCCCGCGATTTGGCAATGGGGCATTGGCCGGTTTATTCCAACGCTGATTAGCGTCATGGTGATACTCGACTGCGGTGTTTTTTCGGGCACGAAAGGCGAGAACCGATTTGGGCCCGAAGCGGAACCCTTGAAATTTCGCTCCTGAGTCCCTCATTCCCGGCGCCAGGAAGGATTACCAATAATGCTCACTGGTCATGTGACCGGGTCTGCGACGCAGATGCTTGGTCATTTGCCGTTCGTCCTTCAGTATCTGCTGCGTATCACGCACCATCTGGGGATTGCCGCACAGCATGACATGGCTGGTCGCCGCATCGATTGGCAAGCCTACTGCTGCTTCCAGCGTACCGTTGCTGATGAGCGCCGGGATCCGACCTGTCAATGAGCCCGTTTCCTCTTCACGACTGACCACCGTCTGAATACGCAGCTTGCCGTTATAGCGTTGCTGTAACTGCTGCATCAGCGGCAGATAGCTTAAATCACGGGCGAAACGGGCGGCGTGAACCAGTACGATGTCCTTGAAGCGTTCCAGATCCTTGCCTTCCTGAAGAATGGAAAGATAAGGCCCGATCGCGGTGCCGGTCGCCAGCATCCACAGTGTTTCACAAGGTGGAATTTCTTCCAGTACGAAAAAGCCCGCGGCGTCTTTGGTGATCATGATTTCCGCACCAGGTTGCATCGCGTGTAAATGAGGGCTGAGTTTCCCCTCCGGCACGTTCACCAGATAGAACTCAAGATTGTGGTCGCTGGGGGCATTGACATAGGAATAGGCGCGTTGGACTTTTTCACCATTAAATTCCAGCGCCAGTTTGGCATATTGCCCGGCCGTGAACGGATCGGTGGGGGCATTTACCCGGATGCTGAATAAACTTTCTGTCCAGTGCTCCACCTGAATAACTTTGCCTGTTACCCATTCAGCCATAGTGCTGTGCTCCTGTTTCTGTCAATAGCCGTTGCTTTCGTCGTACGACGGCAGGCGGCGTCCGCATTGTCTCATGCTGGTCAAGTGTGCCATGGCGGCCTTCAATGAGCCGCCTTTAAGATACGCTATTTATTAACAACTGTGAAACAATCAGTCAGTAAAAACCGGACGTCGGGTTGCCGGTTACAGCAGGAAATCATGCAGCGTCCGATCTTTGCGGTCGAGGTAATGCGTGGACTTGATCCGACGGATCGTCCTCGATTTGCCGCGGATCAGCAGTGTTTCGGTAGTCGCGATATTTCCCTTACGTGAAATACCGTCCAGCAAGTCGCCTTTGGTAATACCGGTGGCCGAAAAAATCACATTATCATTCCGCGCCATATCGTCGAGTTGCAGCACTTTACCGGCTTCAATCCCCATTTGTTGACAGCGGGCCAGCTCATCTTCACCGATACGGCGGTTTTCCGCACTATCACCTTTCACCTGATGACGCGCCAGCAGCCGGCCCTGCATGTCACCATCAAGCGCACGAATGACGGCGGCGGAAATGACGCCCTCTGGCGCGCCGCCAATGCCGTATAGCACATCGACTTCGCTGTCTGGCATACAGGTAAGAATGGAAGCGGCGACATCGCCATCAGGGATCGCGAACACCTTCACGCCCAACCGCTGCATTTCGGCAATGCAGGCGTCGTGACGCGGTTTGGCCAGTGTAATCACGGTTAGCTGGTCGAGTGACTTATGCAGCGTTCTGGCGATATTGTGCAAGTTGTCCGCCAGCGGAAGCGCCAGATCAATCGCGCCTTTCGCGCCAGGTCCGACAATCAGTTTTTCCATATACATATCGGGTGCGTGCAGAAACGTCCCTTTTTCACCGACGGCCAGTACGGCTAATGCATTGGCCTGACCCATGGCGGTCATCCGTGTGCCTTCAATGGGATCGACGGCGATATCCACGGCGGACCCCTGACCGGTTCCCACGTGCTCACCGATGAAAAGCATCGGCGCTTCGTCGATTTCTCCTTCACCAATCACAATCTGACCATTGATATTGACCTGATTGAGCATAATGCGCATGGCCTGTACTGCCGCGTTATCGGCGGCATTCTTGTCGCCACGGCCTAACCATTTATAGCCTGCCAGCGCGGCCGCTTCAGTGACGCGCGAGAATTCGATGGCTAATTCACGTTTCATGGATACCTGTCTGTTGTCGATCGAGGGGGGAATAGTCAATAGGCGGGATTTTATCACAACGGATAGCGGGTGGAGTAAATGCGGATGCAAGTGAGTTTCGGCAGGCGAGACTTTTAGCCGAAACCTGCGTAGCACGGTTTGTGACCGGCGTTGTGGGGAATGTGCCGCCTGAGCGGCACATCATTGGATGATTAACGTTGAGGCACACTTTTTCCTGGTTGAGGAATCGCGGGTTTTTCCTGCTCCGGCGCCCGGACTTTGATCATGATGACGACGGAAAGGAGGAGCGCGATGGCCATAAAGCTGTATGACACGCTGGGGTTGCCCGTAATACCGTTCAGATAACCGACCAGCCAGGCGCCGAGGAACGCGCCCAGCGCGCCAAAGCTATTGATTAATCCAATGGATACACCAGAGACATTCTTCGGCAGTAACTCGGGAATCAGGGCAAAGAACGGTCCATAAGGCGCATACATACAGGCGGCAGCAATAACCAGCAGCGCATAGGAAATCCAGAAATGATGATTACCGATGGTGTAAGACGTAAAGAACGCCGCGGAGGCAATCAGCAGTAATGGCCAGATATAGAGTTTCCGGTTCTGCATTTTATCGGACAGCCAGGAGACGCTGAGCATCGTAACGATAGCAGCAAAATACGGCAGCGCCGACAGCCAGCCAACGGAAACAATGTCCATTGAGGCGGCAGATTTAATAATGGATGGCATCCACATCATGAAACCATAGACGCCGATACTCCATAAAGCATGCACGGCGCAGAGCATAATCACATTACGAGAGCGCAATGCTTCGCCATAGTTACGCACGGGTTTGATATTTTTCTGCTCATTGTCCATGACCGCCTGTAAGTCAGCTTTTTCCTGTGCGCTTAACCATGACACTTCAGACGGTTTGTCACGCACCAGAATCCACCAGCAGAACGCCCAGATAATGGCGGGGGCGCCTTCAAGGATGAACATTTCACGCCAGCCGTAAGCATTGATCAGGTAGCCGGAAACAATCGACATCCACAGGACGGTGACCGGATTTCCCAACACAAGAAAGGTATTGGCACGCGAGCGCTCTTCTTTGGTAAACCAGGTACTGATGTAAATCAGCATGGAAGGCATGACCGCCGCTTCCACAACGCCGAGTATAAAACGGATCACCATAAGCGTGGGGATATTGCTGACC
Source organism: Brenneria roseae subsp. americana (assembly GCF_003115815.1). NCBI lineage: Bacteria > Pseudomonadati > Pseudomonadota > Gammaproteobacteria > Enterobacterales > Pectobacteriaceae > Brenneria > Brenneria roseae. Next base: position 25,474 of record NZ_QDKJ01000019.1, read on the forward strand.
ATCCCGGTCGCCGCCGCGCAAAAGCCCCATAAAATAAGGCTGACAAAAATCAATTTACGCACGCTGCGCTTTACTGCATAGATTGCGCCGGGCACCTGAAAGAAGAAATAGCCAAGGAAAAAAAGCGCCCCGATTAAAGAAGAAACGCCTTTTGTTATACCTAAATCGACTTCAATACCTGATGCGGCGGCAAATCCATAGTTGGCTCGATCAAGATAAGCCAAACTATAAGTAATAAAGATGATGGGCATTAAATACCACCAACGTTTAACAGCCAGTTTCTTAATTGTCATCATGGTTACCTGTTTTATTTTTCTAAAGTAATATCTTAACGATCCGATAAATTCAGGAATGTTTTTCCCGTTTTTCGGATGTAAGAAAAGCGATCTTTTTAAATAAAAAATCGATGGTTTTTTTATTTAAAATAAATTTATTTTTGAAGCATTCAGGATGTTGATGTCATCTTCTCTTTCTCACCTGTGCCTGTTTGATTCCCAAGAGTATGCCCTTCATTTTTCAAATTGCCGGTACGTTGGTTTCCCTCCGCTACCCGAATCATTTTTTCTTCGCCCCTTCGGCGTTGCTGCACGTGGCGTTGAGATACGCTTAATACTTCAATCGTTATACTTCAATCGTTCACCCGTATAAGCTTCAGGAAATTTATTGGGCATAACGGCATATACAATTTTTATTTGATGCTGGTATGAGACCTGTTTTTAGATTTTATTTTTGTGATGAAAGTCACTGTAAATCATGTTAAAAAAAGATGTTACAGGCAACGTGATCGGCCTTGCATTTAACCCTGACAGCAATGCTTTCAGGCAGGAAAATACAGAGGAAATGGCATGAAAAGGCACAGCGCTTGTTCACTATGCCTCCCCGGGATAGAAAAGCTGTTACCAAAGGAGCTCAAGGTAACATACACCGCAGGATGAATAATCGCCGCTATTATTAATCATGTTATTTTTCTTTTCGTTGGCGTGATATTGCGAGTAATAATTATGCTTAATAAGGTCGTATCGACGCGATTCCGATCACGGAAGTGGTAACACCTTATCGTAACATGCTCTTGAGTGATATTTGTCACGGTTTTAACGTGAGTAAAACGGTTTGATAATATTACCTTTCAAATAAGCATCTCCGGATGTTTTGGTTTAATGAGTGTTTCACCATCCTCATTTAATAGAAACGTAGCGTAATGTGTGAGTTTTGTATATATGGCCGTCTGAGTTTGCATATAAAGACGGGTGTAAAGTAATTCAGTTCGGCTATCAGGATATTATTATGAAAAACTTATTTTCATTGGAAAAAAGAAAAGTGCTTATTACCGGTTCTGCACAAGGAATTGGTTTTTTGCTGGCGAGAGGGTTGGCAGAGTATGGCGCGGAAATTATTATTAATGACATTACCGATGAGCGGGCTGAACATGCCGCCGGCCAACTGCGGGATTTAGGTTATACGGCTTACGCTTGCGCTTTTGATGTGACTAATCATCAGGCTGTCAGTCGCGCGGTTCAGTTTATCGAGGAAAAAATTGGAGAAATTGATGTATTAATTAATAACGCGGGTATTCAGCGTCGTCATCCCTTCAATGATTTTCCGGAAAAGGATTGGGACGATGTGATTAATGTGAATCAAAAATCCGTCTTTCTGGTTTCGCAGGCGGTTTCTCGCTATATGGTGGAACGCCAGCGCGGAAAAATTATTAATATCTGTTCTATGCAAAGCGAACTGGGGCGGGACACGATTACGCCTTATGCGGCCTCAAAGGGGGCGGTAAAAATGCTGACGCGTGGGATGTGTGTCGAATTGGCGCGCTATAATATCCAGGTTAATGGCATCGCTCCCGGCTATTTTAAAACGGACATGACCAAGGCGTTGGTCGAGGATGAAGCGTTTACAAATTGGTTGTGCAAGCGCACTCCCGCCGCCCGCTGGGGGGACCCGGAGGAGTTGGTTGGCGCTGCCGTTTATCTGTCGTCAAAAGCGTCTGATTTTGTCAACGGTCATCTGTTGTTTGTGGATGGCGGCATGCTGGTTGCGGTGTAAGCTTGCTGCGCTGAAAATGGGCGCGCGACAGGCGCGCCCGGAGAAACATCATGCGTCGTGCTCTTCCCAGTCACGGGCGCGGGCAACGGCTTTCTGCCAACCGCTGTAACGGTAGTTACGCTCCACGGTTTCAATGCTGGGGCGGAATTCACGCTCAATAGTGGCTTTGCTTTTCACTTCATCCAGATCGTTCCAGAATCCGGTTGCCAGACCAGCCAGGAAGGCGGCGCCCAACGCGGTGACTTCACGCACTTCGGGACGTTCAACGCGGGTGCCGAGAATATCGGACTGGAATTGCATCAGGAAGTTGTTAGCGACGGCCCCACCGTCTACACGCAGTGCTTTCAGGCGGGTATCCGCGTCTGCCTGCATGGCATCCAGTACATCGCGGGTTTGGAACGCGATAGACTCCAGCGTGGCGCGGATAATGTGATTAGCGTTGACGCCACGGGTCAGACCGAAGATCGCGCCGCGTGCATACGGGTCCCAATAAGGGGCGCCCAGGCCAGTGAAGGCGGGAACGACGTAGACGCCGTTGGTGTCCTTCACCTTGGTGGCGAAATATTCTGAGTCCATGGATTCGCCAATCAGCTTCAGCTCATCGCGCAGCCACTGAATTGATGCGCCACCGACGAAAACGGATCCTTCCAGCGCGTAATTGACTTCACCGCGTGGGCCACAGGCAATGGTGGTGAGCAGGCCATGTTTGGACAACACCGCTTCGGTACCGGTATTCATCAGCAGGAAGCAACCCGTGCCGTAGGTGTTTTTCGCCATACCGGGATGGACACAAAGCTGACCATACAGGGCCGCCTGCTGGTCGCCCGCAATACCGGCAATCGGAATACGTGTGCCGCCCTTGCCGCCAATGTTGGTTTGTCCATAAACCTCGGAGGAGGCACGCACTTCCGGCAGCATTGCGCGGGGAATATCCAGTGCCTGCAACATACGTTCATCCCACTCAAGCGTATGGATATTGAACAGCATGGTGCGGGAGGCGTTGGTGTAATCCGTGACGTGAACGCGCCCTTGCGTCATTTTCCAGATTAACCACGTATCAACCGTACCAAACAGTAGTTCTCCACGCTGGGCGCGTTCACGGGCGCCCTCAACGTGATCCAGAATCCATTTCACCTTTGTTCCGGAGAAGTAAGGGTCGACGACCAGCCCGGTGGTGTTACGAACGTATTCTTCCAGACCGCTTTTCTTGAGCTGTTCACAGATCTCCGCCGTTCGGCGACATTGCCAGACGATAGCGTTATAAATTGGCTTGCCGGTCTCTTTTTCCCACACAATGGTGGTTTCGCGCTGGTTGGTGATGCCGATACCCGCCACTTCATCTGCGTTGATACCCGCTTTGGCCAGTACTTCTACCAACGTCGAACTTTGTGATGCCCAAATTTCCATGGGGTCGTGTTCTACCCAGCCCGCTTTCGGATAAATTTGGCTGAATTCACGCTGTGAGACGCTGATAATGTTGGCATCGTGGTCCAGAACAACGGCACGAGAACTGGTGGTTCCTTGATCGAGCGCGACAATGTATTTTTTTTCCGGGTTCATAAATCCAATCCTGTAATGGTTAACCGCAAAAGGGTAATTGCTGTAGCACTAAATGTTAGTGGGTTTCTGTACCCGCCGTTGTGTCGGCTTCACACACATCGCACGGCAGGTGACGGCCAATCAATGCACGGTAGCCTACCGCACCCAGACAAGCACCGACCAGTGGACCAAAAATGGGTACCAGGAAGTACGGAATATCACGTCCACCGGTGAGGGCAATCTCTCCCCATCCTGCCAGAGAGGCAAATAGTTTTGGCCCAAAGTCACGCGCCGGGTTCAATGCAAAGCCGGTGAGCGGTCCCATTGAGGCGCCGATGACGGCGATCAAAATACCGATCAGCAGCGGTGCCAGTGGCCCGCGAGGGATACCGTTACCGTCGTCGGTCAGCGCCAGAATCAGACACATCAGGATCGCGGTAATCACCATTTCAATCAGAAATGCCTGTATGACTGAAATATGTGCATTGGGATATGTCGAGAAGACACCGGCGAGATTCAGGCTCTCCGCGCTACCGCGCACCATATTGTGTGCCAGTTCAAAATCCACGAACAAATTGTGATACAGGCCGTAGACCAGTGCGGCGGCGCAGAAGGCTCCCGCGAATTGAGAGAGGATATAGGGAATGACTTTCTTGCCATCGAAACAGGCAAACAGCCATAGGGCGATAGTGACGGCGGAGTTAAGATGTGCACCGGAAATGGCGGCTGTCAGATAGATAGCCATCGCCACTCCCAGGCCCCAGATAACGCTGATTTCCCATTGGCCGAAGCTGGCTCCGGTCAGATTTGCGGCTGCGACACAACCCACGCCAAAGAAAACCAACAGGCCAGTACCCAGAAACTCGGCGATACACTGGCCTTTTAAGGTTGAACGTTCTGATTTGCTCATATTGTTTTCCTGCTGTTAGGGGACAGAAATGGTAGGGATCGTAAGGTCACCGTAAACGGCAACTTCTGCTTTAAAAGTTTTTATAATGTGAATTTATCGTTAATGTTCGAAAACGAGAAATATCGAAATCAAAATGTGTGTTGTATGTCAAAAAATGTGCGCATTCGCTTAAGTTTTTGTGATTTGACGGTTGGTAACGCCCGTCTTATGTTAAATCGTCGATACAATGATTAACATTCGCTACCCGGTGCAAGGTCATTAATCCGTTTTTTCAGTTTGTGCTGATAGTGGTAATAAATAAAAGCTGTCACACTCTGCGTTGTGTGGGATGCCTGCTAGACAGAGATTCATTGGCTACATACAATTCAGCTACGGCCAGTCTCGCCATCAGGTTATGTCCAGAGGCGTATTAAACGGGCATCGTATTAGGGTGTGCTGTCGTGTTGCGGTCATGCGGACGTGATGGCGCAGCGTTAACCGATTTATGCCTTGTGATTAAAAGGGGTTTGAAGAATGTCATTTGAAGTGTTTGAAAAGCTGGAAGCAAAAGTTCAGCAGGCGATTGATACGATCACGCTGTTGCAAATGGAAATCGAAGAGCTGAAGGAGCAAAACAGCGCTTTGTCACAAGACGTTCAGGCAGCGGCGGGTTCTCGTGAAGCGCTGGTGCGCGAGAACGAACAACTGAAAGAAGAGCAGCAGGTATGGCAAGATCGTTTGCGTGCGCTGCTAGGCAAGATGGAAGAAGTTTAATCTTCCAGCAAGGCAGAAGCTCACTTTTTCTGAGCTTTTGCCGACGCCATATAACGTAATCCTGCGTAGGCGGAGATTGCGCTATATGGCAGTGAGCACCGGTTTGCTGATGCCGTGAGGATTATTCAATATCCAGCGGGTCTTCCGCCAGAATAATCCCTGTGTTGTCGGCATACAAATGATCGCCAGAGAAAAAGGTCACCCCGCCAAAATTCACGCGGATATCGCTTTCCCCAATTCCTTCGCTGGTTGCGCCAACCGGAATAGCCGCCATGGCCTGGATGCCAATATCCAGTTCAGCCAGATCGTCCACCTGACGCACGGCGCCATAGATGACAATACCTTCCCATTCATTCTGGGTCGCCAATCTGGCCAGTTCTGCGTTGAGCAAGGCACGACGTACCGAGCCACCGCCATCAATCAGGAGTACGCGCCCAATGCCATTTTCTTCTAACAGATCATACAGCAGGCCGTTATCCTCAAAACATTTCACCGTGGTGATTTTGCCACCAAATGAAGTACGCCCGCCAAAATTAGAGAACAGAGGCTCAACAACGTTAACCTCTTCGTGATAAATATCGCACAGTTCGGAAGTATCGTATTTCATAGGATTGATGTCAGTTTGCCCGCAGGGATAGTGAGTATATCCCTTTCTGGCGGGTGTTGGCAAAATCATCAAATGTTAACTTGATGCGTATCAGTAAATTGCCGCCGCGTTTTGTCCCGGTTATTCATCAGGTCATCGTCTGCTGCCGGGGAGCGATCCGCGTGTCTGGGAATGCGTTCCGGTGATCGTTAGCTGAGCATAACCCCGACAGCAAACAGAAGATTGGTCAACAGCGCGCCCTTGACGGTTTTTTCCAGCATTGGGCGCATGCTGAACGCGCTGGTTTCGCGCAGAACGTAAATGGCCTGCTTGAGCAGCAGTGGTAGCGTCAGGAGAAAGAGCCAGCCCGCCAGGCTATGCAGGTAAAGCATGGCGAACAGGCCGAGACAGAACGGCGCCAGCATCAACAGCAGGGTGTGATAGCAGCGGGCTTTCTGCGCGCCGAGGCGAACGGCCAGCGTGTTTTTTCCACTGAGGCGGTCATTGTCGATATCACGCAGGTTGTTAATGTTCAATACGGCGGTAGCAAGCAGACCGCAAGCGGTAGCCGGCAACATGACGATACTGTCGAAATGGCCGGTTTGCAGGTAATAAGAACCTGCAACGCTGAGCCAGCCGAAAAATATCAATACCGAGATATCACCCAGCCCGATATAGCCGTAAGGGCGATTGCCGACGGTATAGGTGATGGCGGCGAGAATGGCCAGTAATCCCAGGACCAGAAAACCAATGATATCGCTTGGTTTTTCACAGGCGAGAATCACCAGCGATACGCCTGAAATAACGGTGAGGACAACGGTTGCAATTAGCGCATTTCTCAACTGAGACAGCGTAATGGCACCGGTTTGAATACCCCGTAATGGCCCGATGCGATCTTTGGTGTCGCTGCCTTTTACCGCATCCCCATAGTCATTTGCCAGATTGGAAAGAATCTGCAGTAATCCCGCGGTGAGTAACGCCAGTAATGCGACACCCGGTTTAAAACTGCTATGCCAGCTTGCAATCGCCGAGCCGGTGACGATAGAAGCGAAAGCTAATGGCAGCGTTTTTGGACGCAGACTATCCAGCCAGGCTTTGGTTTTACTGCTATGGGTTGATAAAGTCATGGTGTGCTTCAATTTTTATTGTTTATGAGTAAATAATATCTTTAACGACAGAACCATAAACACAAGCGGGAGGCCGAGGCCTCCCGCTTAATAGTTAACAGGACGATCCGTAAAACGGATTATAAGATAAATCGGCTCAGATCTTCATCTGCTACTAATTCATCCAAGTGACCACGTACGTAATCTGCGTCAATAGTAACGTTTTGACCACTCATTTCGCTGGCATCGTAAGAAATATCTTCAATCAGACGCTCCAATACGGTATGCAAACGACGCGCGCCGATGTTTTCGGTCCGTTCGTTAACCTGCCATGCGGCCTCTGCGATACGGCGAATACCCTCCGCGGAAAACTCAATGTTGACGCCTTCCGTTGCCATTAGCGCTTTATACTGTTCGGTCAGGGATGCGCTCGGTTCCGTCAGAATACGCTCAAAATCTTCCGTCGTCAGCGCCTGCAATTCAACACGAATCGGCAGACGTCCCTGTAATTCCGGGATCAGATCGGACGGGCTGGCAACCTGGAAAGCGCCCGATGCGATAAACAGGATGTGGTCGGTTTTGACCATGCCATGTTTGGTCGAGACGGTACAACCTTCAACCAGAGGCAACAGATCGCGCTGAACGCCTTCACGGGATACGTCCGGACCAGAACTTTCGCCGCGTTTACAAATTTTATCGATCTCATCAATAAACACGATGCCATGCTGCTCGACGGCTTCGATAGCCTGCTGCTTCAGTTCTTCCGGATTGACCAGCTTGGCGGCTTCTTCTTCCACCAACAGCTTAAAGGCTTCCTTGATTTTTACCTTACGGGCTTTCTGTTTCTGACCCGCCAGATTCTGAAACATGGATTGCAGCTGGTTGGTCATCTCTTCCATGCCTGGAGGCGCCATGATTTCAACGCCAACGGGTGTAGCGGCCAGATCGATTTCAATTTCTTTATCGTCCAACTGGCCTTCGCGTAATTTCTTGCGGAACGCCTGACGCGCAGCAGAAGGTTCAGCCGCTTCTTCTGGCTGGCCCCAGTTGTTCTTCGCTGGTGGGATCAGGACATCCAGAATACGTTCTTCCGCCAGTTCCTCTGCGCGGTAGCGGTTTTTCTCAATGGACTGTTGACGCACCATTTTTATCGCTGAATCAGTCAGATCGCGGATAATCGAATCGACTTCTTTACCCACATAGCCGACTTCGGTGAATTTGGTGGCTTCAACCTTGATGAAGGGGGCATTGGCCAGTTTGGCCAGACGACGGGCAATTTCGGTTTTACCGACGCCGGTCGGGCCAATCATCAGAATGTTTTTAGGGGTGACTTCATGGCGCAGCGTTTCTTCCAGCTGCATCCGGCGCCAGCGGTTACGCAGGGCAATCGCTACGGCGCGTTTGGCGTTGTGCTGGCCGATGATATAACTATCAAGTTCGCTGACTATTTCGCGCGGGGTCATTTCAGACATAGTTGATCCTTACGCCTTCGAGGCTAATTCTTCAATCGTGTGGAACTGGTTGGTGTAGATACAGATATCGCCAGCAATACTTAACGACTTCTCGACAATATCCCGTGCGCTCAATTCCGTGTTTTCGAGTAAGGCGCGAGCGGCGGCCTGCGCATACGGACCACCGGATCCGATAGCAATCAGATCGTTTTCCGGCTGCACGACATCGCCATTACCGGTAATAATCAGTGAAGCATTTTCATCAGCAACGGCAAGTAAGGCTTCCAGTCGGCGCAACATGCGATCGGTACGCCAGTCCTTCGCCAGTTCTACGGCTGCTTTCACCAGATGTCCCTGATGCATTTCCAGTTTGCGCTCAAAAAGCTCGAACAGGGTGAATGCATCCGCTGTACCACCAGCAAAACCAGCAATAACGCGATCGTTGTAGAGGCGGCGTACTTTACGCACGTTGCCTTTCATGACGGTGTTGCCCAGCGTGGCTTGCCCATCACCGCCAATGACCACGTGGCCGTTGCGGCGTACACTTACGATAGTTGTCACGAGTAAATCCCCGTTACTGAAGAAAAAGACCCCCGCCACGACGGCGGGGCATATTGATTTCATAAATGGGGGAAAGCGTGGGTTTTTTCAACCCCCACTGGCGAGAGGGATACAGTTTGATGCGCCCGCGCCTTTGAGACGTTGCAACATGCTGTCCGCTGCGGCGCGGTTATTGTATGGCCCCAACATGATGCGGTTCCATCCACCGTTAGAGGTGATTCGGCTTTCGATACCGGCAAACGCCAGTTGCGCTCTCACCGATTCGGCAGGCTCCATGGTTTTGAATGAGCCACATTGAACAATCCAACGCTGTGTTTTCTCTTTTTCTGGCTTCGGCTCTTGCTTAACGACGTCCTGTTTTGGTGCGGCCGGCACCGCCGGCGTCGTAGCAACCGGAGCGCGCGTTACCGGCGGCGGTGTCGTGACCACCGGGGGTTGCTGCGCCGGTGGTTTGATCGTCACCTGTGAGCGCGGAACCTGAGTCTGATCGTTATACGGCACTTCCGAGAGTTGAGTTGGCTGGCGGCGCATATCCGATTGCATTTGTTCCAGCAACTGGCGTTGTTCATCCGTCAGCTGTACCGGTGACTGAATCTCCCCGCCGGCGGAAGGCTCGGTAGGCGATGTGACGCCTAACTGCCGATTTTCCAGTTCCTTAATGTAACGCCAACGCTCCTCTGGCTTGGGCGGTAACCCATTGCCTTTGCCTGCTGCGTTTTGATGTGGCAGTACTGGCGACTCTTCCGGCTTATTATGGGCGATGAAATACAGCCCACCCGCAAAAGTGACCAAAACGGCAACAGCCAGAGCCACCATGGTTTTGGACGTTCCTGAAGCGCTGCTTTTCCTTCGGCTGGTTGTCTTTTTCCGGCGCGTATTTGAACGGCCCCGGCTGACATAGTCTCTTTGTGCCACTGTCGTTTCGCTGTGAATTGAATAAAGGTATTAGGGGGCCATGTTACTGAACCCTAAAATATTTGACCAGCACCTGAATTCTTAAAGCCTGTTGCGTGAATAATTCAGGGCTGCCGAGCTTTCCCGTATCACCAGTTCACTGGCCAGCAGTCGCGAGCCGCTGCGTACGGTATTACCATGTAGCTGCTCTAATAGTAGCAGCATTGCCTCGCGGCCGATCCGATAACGCGGCTGTGCCACCGTTGTCAGCGGTGGCCAACAATACTGTGCCTGATCGATGTCGTCAAAGCCGACCACGGAAATATCGCGTGGTATATCCAGCCCCATCTTTTTTGCCTGCGACAGCACGCCCAGCGCGATGATGTCGTTATGACAAAAAATCGCGCTGGGCGGCAGCGGATGTTTCATTAACGCAATCAGACCGTTTACGCCGGTTTCATACGTGAAATCGCCCCGGATAATGTACTGGTTATCGACGGCGATGCCACTGCGGCGTAGCGCTTGTACATAACCCTGTAGCCGATATTGGCTCAGATGCATGCGTTCGGGGCCGGCAATACAGGCGATCCGTTGGTGGCCGAGCTGGTGCAAATAGTGTACGGCATCGAATGCGGCGGTCAGATTATCGATATGGACCGTCGGCAGTTCCAACTCCGGTGCAAATTCATTAGCCATAACCATCGGAGGCAGATTGCGCTGCTCTTCTTTTCCGGCATCGAACGGCAGGTCCGAGCCCAGCAGCAACATGCCATCAATTTGCTTGGTGATAATCAAATCAATGAAAGTTTTTTCTTTCCGGTGCTGATGAGCGCAATCGCCAATCAGGACCAGATAACCATGCTCCGCCGCGGTTTCTTCAATCCCTCTGAATATTTCAGAAAAGTAGGGATCGCAGATGTCCGGTACGATGGCCAGAATGGTTCGCGATTCATTACGCTTAAGGTTTCTGGCCAGCGCATGGGGAGAGTATCCTACAGTAATAACCGCCTGCTCTACTTTTTTTCGTGTGGCCGCAGAGACTTTTTCTGGATTCATCAACGTACGGGAAACCGTGGCGGTGGATACACCGGCTTCGTCCGCGACGTCTTTCATCGTCGCCGTAGTCACTTCTTTCTTCTGTTCCAACGCTTTTCTCCTTGCGTCAGCCTGAGCTGGCGCTACCGGCCTGGATGTTATTGCTTCCCCCTTCTGACTGTAATGACTGCTCGCCATTGCTCAATGACAGTGCCAGGGTGTTGTCAAATTTCGTGTTGTCATCGTTTCCAGAATACTGCCTTCGCGAACACACTTAACAGATTGAACGCAATTTTTGTTGCTTAATTTGCATGTAAAACGTGATGAATTTCAGTTTTTCGATGCGATTCGCAAGAATTTGTCATCGGCATGCCGGGCATGAAAATGCTAGCTGTCTATCGGGTCGACATCTAACACCCACTTCACTTTGCGCGCTTGCGGTAGCGTGTTAATCAGCGTCACGGAAGTTTTGACCAACCGTTGCAACAGCGCCCGGGAAGGGTGTTGTAACAACAATTGCCAGCGGAAGCGGCCTGCCCGTTTGGGTTGCAGGGCGGGAACGGGTCCCAGCAGCCAGAGCGATTCATCGCGCAGGGGGCTGGCTTCCAACAGATTGCGCAACTGCTGGAGGAAGAGCGGCGCCTGCTGATTATCATGGTCGTCGGCGCGGAACAGAATATGGTTGGTGAAAGGCGGGAGAAAAACGCTTTTTCGCTCGTTCAGGGTCTGACTGGCAAAAGCGTCGTAGCCCTGTTGCAGCAGAATTTGCAGCAAAGGATGCTCCGGGTGGTGTGTTTGCAAGATGACTTCCCCCGCTTTACCGGCGCGTCCGGCCCGGCCTGATACCTGTGTATAGAGCTGGGCGAAGCGCTCGGCCGCGCGAAAATCCGCAGAGAACAGTGAACTGTCGACGTCCAGCAGGGCGACCAGCGTGACATCGGGAAAATGGTGTCCTTTTGCCAGCATTTGTGTGCCGATCAGAATGCGGGCGCCGCCTTGCCTCACCTGTGACAGCTGATGTTCGAGCGTGCCTTTGCGGCTGGTCGTGTCCCGGTCGATACGGGTAATCGGCGTGTCAGGAAATAACGGCGCCAACGCTTGTTCCAACTGTTCTGTCCCGAGGCCGATAGGCACCAGATTGGTGGAGCCACAGCCGGGGCACTGATGCGGCACCGGACGCTGACTGTCGCAGTGGTGGCAGCGCAGCATCTGCTGGTGTTGATGCAGGGTATAATAGTGATCGCAGCGCTGGCATTCGGCAATCCAGCCGCATTCATGACACATGACTACCGGAGCGAAACCCCGGCGGTTAAGGAACAGGATCACCTGATTATCCTGCGTCAGATGGTGTCGGATACGGGTAATGAGCGGCTGTGATAATCCGGTTGTGAGGGGGAGCCCCTTTAAATCGAGAATGTGCTGGCGGGCCAGCATCGCGTTGCCGGGGCGTTTGGTGAGCCGCAACTGACGGTATTTGCCGATTTGTACGTTATAGAGCGTTTCCAGTGCGGGCGTCGCGGTGCCCATCACAATGGGGATATCTTCTTCTCTGGCGCGGAACACCGCCAGATCGCGGGCATGATAGCGCCAGCCATCCTGCTGTTTGTATGAGCTGTCATGTTCTTCATCAATCACGATCAGTCCCAGTCGGGCAAACGGTGTAAACAGGGCCGAGCGCGTGCCGATGACAATCGCCGCTTCGCCGCTACGGGCACGCAGCCAGACAGCAAGACGTTCACTGTCATTCAGACCGGAGTGCAGCACATCAACGGGCGCGTTGAAGCGCTCGCGGAAACGGGCGATCGTCTGCGGCGTCAGACCTATCTCCGGCACCAGCACCAGAGCCTGTTTCCCCTGCGCCAGCACATTTTCCAGCACGCTGAGATAGACTTCCGTTTTGCCCGAGCCGGTGATGCCGGCCAGCAGCCAGGCGGCAAAATGATTATCTTCACTACGAATGGCGCCGACGGCGGTAGCCTGCTCGGTGTTCAGCCGCAGACGCTCAGTCGCAGTACTGAAATCTTTACGCCAGTCATGAGTGGCCCGTTCGGCAGCTTTCAGATCGCACAATCCTTTACCGCGCAAGGCCTGGAACGCGGTTTCCGTTAGTTCGGTTTCGCTGACCTGGTGGCGATACACCGGCGCCTGAAGAAGCGCAGCCAGCGCCTGCTGCTGTTTGGGGGCGCGTTTTAGCGAACTCAGGGGGGTTGCCCGCCCTTGTTCGGTGGCGAACCATTGCCAGAGTGGCGCGCGATGGGCCGGTTTTCCCTGACGCAGTAATATCGGCAGAGCATGGAACAGGACTTCGCCGATTGGATAGTGGTAATAATCTACTGCCCACATTAAAATGCGCCACAGGCCGGCGGGAAACAGCGGTTGATCATCCAATACGGCATGCACGGGCTTTAACTGATCCAGCGGGAGTTCGCTCGACTCGCTTAACGCGGTAACAATGCCAATTGTTTTGCGGTTGCCAAAGGACACGCTGACGCGGACACCGACTTGCGGCTGAACGCCAGCAGCGGGGAACAAATAATCGAATGTACGTGCCAATGGCACGGGCAATGCGACCTGGGCGACAGACATGACATCTCCGGTTGGAACAGGCGTGAAATAATGTAAGCCGCTAGTGTACATGCTGTGAGTGATAATGTGTGGATGCGATTGCATCGGGTGGTCAGTTTCTGTATGATCCGCCGCCATTGTGCCGTTTGCATAATGAACTTACTTACTCAACTTTCGTGTGGTGTCTGGCGGAACAGGGCTGGATAGCGACACGGCCTTAACAGAGGTTTCCCATGAAAAAAGGTATTCACCCGAATTACGTTGAAATTACGGCAACTTGCTCTTGCGGTAATGTTATCAAAACCCATTCTACCGTGGGTCACGACCTGAGCCTGGACGTTTGTGGCGCATGCCACCCGTTCTACACGGGTAAACAACGTGTTGTTGATACTGGTGGTCGTGTTGAGCGCTTCAACAAGCGTTTCAGCGTGCCGGGCAGCAAAAAATAAGCTATTCCGGTTAGCTGTAAAAGCAAGGGCGCCCACGGGCGCCCTTGCTGTTTCCGATATCTGATGCGGTGGTGGTCATTCCGGGCGGGTTATCTGCACACGTCAGAAAACCGCAAGATCACGTTAACCCAACCGCAGATTCCGACGGCTTAATTGCTTAATATTCCCAGGTGTCGGGATCAATGCCCATTTCCCGCATGATGATTTTCGCTGCTTCAGGAATTTCATCACTGCGTTCCTTACGCAAATCTTCATCATTCGGCAGAGGCTGTCCGGTGAAAGCATGCAGAAACGCCTCACACAGGAGTTCGCTGTTTGTTGCATGCCGCAGGTTGTTCACCTGGCGTCTCGTTCGCTCATCCGTCAGGATTTTCAGGACTTTCAGCGGAATAGACACCGTGATCTTTTTAACCTGTTCGCTTTTTTTACCGTGTTCAGCGTAAGGGCTGACATACTCGCCGTTCCACTCAGCCATGGGATTACCTTAAAAATTAATCGTAATGAAGACAGCATCTGTCATGAAATACCACGATTCTAGCGGTTATTATGCTTATGCTCAATCTATACGCAAAGAAGTTTAGAAGTCTAGATGTATTGACGTCTATTAAAACTGGGTTTACTCTTTAACCTCTTATGTTTCAGCCTCCAGCCAGGAAAAAGCCGATGACGCGTAAACAGGCAACGATCGCAGTTCGCAGCGGGTTAAATGATGACGAACAATATGGTTGTGTCGTCCCCCCCATTCACCTTTCCAGCACCTATAACTTTACCGGATTCAACCAGCCAAGAGCCCATGATTATTCACGTCGCGGTAACCCGACGCGTGATGTGGTGCAGCGTGCGCTGGCTGAGCTGGAAGGTGGTGCGGGTGCGGTGATGACCAGCAGCGGAATGTCGGCCATTATGCTGGTTTGCACGGTATTTCTGCGTCCGGGTGATTTGCTGGTTGCGCCTCATGACTGCTACGGCGGCAGCTACCGTCTGTTCGATAGCCTGAGTAAACGCGGTGCGTTTCGCGTGAAGTTTGTCGATCAGGGCGATGAAGCGGCGCTCAATGCCGCGCTGGAAGAGAAACCCAGTCTGGTGCTGATAGAAAGCCCCAGCAATCCTTTATTGCGCGTGGTGGATATCGCGGCGATTTGCCGTGCCGTTCGCGCGGCAGGGGCCATCAGCGTGGTGGATAACACCTTCCTGAGCCCCGCTTTGCAGCAGCCGCTGGCGCTGGGCGCGGATCTGGTCATCCATTCCTGTACGAAATACCTGAACGGTCATTCCGATGTGGTGGCCGGCGCCGTGATCGCCAACGATCCGGAAACCGTGACGGAACTGGCCTGGTGGGCCAACAACATTGGCGTAACGGGTGCGGCGTTTGACAGCTATCTGCTATTGCGCGGTTTGCGCACGCTGGCTCCTCGTATGGCCGCCGCACAGCGTAATGCGCTGCAACTGGTTGAATACCTGCAACAACAGCCGCTAGTGAAAAAATTGTATCACCCTTCATTACCGCAGAATTCTGGTCATGAAATTGCTCGTCGTCAGCAATCCGGATTTGGCGCCATGCTAAGCTTTGAACTGGATGGTGATGAAGAGACGCTGCGGCGTTTCCTGGAGCCGTTGGAGTTGTTCACGCTGGCAGAATCTTTGGGTGGTGTGGAAAGCCTGATTTCTCATGCCGCAACCATGACTCATGCCGGCATGGCGCCCGAAGCGCGCGCCGCGGCCGGGATTTCTGAAACGTTATTGCGTATTTCAACCGGTATTGAAGACGGTGATGATCTTGTTGCCGATCTGGATCGTGCATTTCAGGCTGCAGCGAAGAGGTAAGAATGAGTGCATCAGGAGTAGCGGGAGCGGTGACAGGCCGGCAACTGCATAAATTTGGCGGCAGCAGTCTGGCTGATGTGAAGTGCTATCTGCGAGTCGCCGACATCATGGCTGAGTACAGTCATCCCGGCGATTTAATGGTGGTTTCCGCCGCGGGCGGCACGACCAACCAACTGATTAGCTGGTTAAAGCTGAGTCAAAGCGATCGTCTTTCCGCTCATCAGGTTCAGCAGGCGTTGCGTCGCTATCAGAGCGATCTGATCGCCGGATTGCTCCCCCCTGAAACGGCTGAGCCGTTGACTTCCCTGTTTATTCGCGATCTGGAGCGTTTAGCGGCGCTGCTGGATGGCAAAATTACCGATGCCGTATACGCCGAAGTGGTGGGGCACGGCGAAATCTGGTCTGCCCGGCTGATGTCCGCCTTGCTTAACCATCTGGATATGCAAGCTTCCTGGCTGGACGCGCGTGATTTCCTGCGGGCGGAGCGGGCGGCGCAGCCTCAGGTTGATGAAGGGCGTTCCTGGCCGCTGCTGCAACAGTGCCTGACGCAACATGCGGGACACCGTCTGGTGGTGACCGGGTTTATCTGCCGTAATGACGCCGGTGAAACGGTGCTGCTGGGGCGCAATGGGAGTGACTATTCCGCGACGCAAATCGGGGCGCTGGCAGGCGTAGAACGCGTGACAATCTGGAGTGACGTTGCCGGTGTCTACAGCGCTGACCCGCGCAAAGTAAAAGACGCCTGCCTGTTGCCTTTGTTGCGGTTGGACGAAGCCAGTGAACTGGCGCGACTGGCTGCGCCAGTGTTACATACGCGCACGCTACAGCCCGTTTCCGGCAGCGATATCGATTTGCAACTGCGTTGCAGTTATCAGCCGGAACAGGGATCGACGCGCATTGAACGCGTACTGGCTTCCGGGACTGGCGCCAAAATTGTCACCAGCCATGATGATGTTTGTCTGATTGAAATTCAGCTGCCGACGGAACATGAGTTCTCTCTGGTACAGCGGGAAATGGAGCAGTTACTGAATCGGGCGCAGCTAAAGCCGCTGGCGACGGGGATTCATCAGGATCGTAACCTGCTGCAACTCTGCTACACCTCTGAAGTCGTGGATAGTGCCTGGGCACGTCTGGAACAGGCGGCGTTGCCCGTCAGCTTGCACAAGCGGGAGGGATTGGTGCTGGTGGCCATGGTGGGGGCCGGCGTGAGCAAGAATCCGTTGCACAGCCATCGTTTTTATCAACAGTTGAAAGACCAGCCAATCGAGTTTATCTGGCAATCGGAAGATGGGATCAGCCTGGTCGCCGTGCTGCGCGTCGGGCCGACGGAACATCTGATACGCGGCCTTCATCATTCCCTGTTCCGCGCGGAGAAACGCATTGGCCTGGTGCTGTTTGGTAAAGGGAATATTGGTTCCCGCTGGCTTGAGCTGTTTGCCCGTGAGCAAAGTAATATCTCTGCCCGTACCGGTTTTGAGTTTGTGCTGGCGGGGGTAGTGGACAGCACCCGTAGCCTGCTGAATTACGACGGTCTGGATGCCAGCCGGGTGTTGGCCTTCTTTGAGAACGAAGCGCAGGAGCGGAATGGCGAAGATCTGTTCCTGTGGATGCGTGCGCATCCGTTTGACGATTTAGTGGTGCTGGATGTCACCGCCAGTGAATCGGTTGCCGATCTGTATCTTGACTTCGCCAGCTATGGTTTCCATGTCATCAGTGCGAACAAACTGGCGGGGGCGTCCGGCGGCAATAATTATCGCCAGATTCGGGATGCCTTTGCCAAGACGGGCCGCCACTGGCTCTATAACGCCACGGTGGGGGCCGGGTTGCCGGTGAACTTCGCCGTCAGGGATCTGCGTGAAAGCGGTGACAGTATTCTTGCTATCAGCGGTATTTTCTCCGGCACGCTTTCCTGGTTATTCCTGCAATTCGATGGCTCGGTGCCGTTCATCGATCTGGTGGATCAGGCTTGCCAGCAGGGGCTGACCGAACCCGATCCGCGTGTGGATCTGTCCGGACAGGATGTGATGCGCAAGTTGGTGATTCTGGCCCGTGAAGCCGGGTATGAAATCGAACCCAGTCAGGTTCGGGTCGAATCGCTGGTGCCGCCAGGTTGTGAGGAAGGGTCTGTCGATCACTTCTTTGAGAATGGCGAATCGCTTAACGAGCAGATGATCCAACGTCTGGAAGCCGCTCAGGAGATGGGGCTGGTGCTGCGCCACATTGCCCGCTTTGACAACAATGGTAAAGCCCGGGTGGGGGTGGAAGCCGTGAGGCCGGATCATCCGTTGGCATCGTTGTTGCCATGCGACAACGTGTTTGCCATTGAAAGCCGCTGGTATCGGGATAACCCTTTGGTGATCCGTGGTCCGGGGGCGGGACGTGATGTGACTGCCGGCGCCATTCAATCGGATTTGAACCGTTTGGCGCAGCTGCTTTAAGCCAGAGATAAAAGCGCCGGGCCTGTTAAGTCCCGGCGTATCCTGTTTTCTTACGCTGACGAACCTTAAGGTTCTCTCTCAGGGGCTCCCCTCAGCGTTGCTGCAAACAACCTCCCGATCTATTCGTCACCCAAATCACTTAATTGAGTAAACTCATTGGCTCGATTATTTGCTGCATCGTTACTTCGGATAGTAACAATGAAACCGTGCCGATAAAAAAGGAATAATGTCACTCTTTAATAATAAATATTAGTGCATTGTTGCTATCAGCATTCTTTTATTATATTTCCTTCTTACGGTAGGCGGTGCAAGTACAAGATGTTACGCCAAGGCAATATTCATGATGCCAATCTGGTAGTTCAGTTGGGTATTCAGTGACCATATCACAGGTTATTACGATACTGGTGATGGCAACATTTATAAAGAAATATGGGGAGTGGTAAACGGGAGTCAGAGTGGTTGGCCTGGTTAACTCGGCGTCCAGCTTTGGGAGTAAGGTCGGCGCCGGTATCGGTGGCGCCATGATGGGATGGGCTTTATCCATGGGCGGATATAAAGCGGAACTTGATAGTCAACCTGCATCGAGCATTATGACGATACACTCTTTATATATCTATATACCGCTAATTGTCAGTATTATTGTTCTGATTATGACTTTTTTTATAAGTTGGATAAGGAATACCCGGAAATTATTAAAGTAAAAATTGCCTGTGTGGCTCAAACAGTGAATGTGCTGAATTCACTGTTTCTCACCTAGTGTGTCAGGTTGAGACAGAGACGCTTTCTCGTGATCTATTGGCGCAATCTTGTTGAGCAGATGGGATATCATGAATTTTCTTCATGTAGCTTGAGTAATCATCACCGCGTATCCTGATGAAAAGCGTTGACTCTTTAAGTGGATTACGTCATTTTCTATATAGACGTCTAAACGTATAGACGGTTATGAAAATGATAATAACAGTAACGGTGAATGGAGTAGCAGGGTATGAGTTTTTTTCACGCAAACCAGCGGGAAGCGCTGAATCAAAGTCTGGCGGAGTTGCAAGGGCAGATTAATGTTTCATTTGAATTTTTTCCGCCGCGCACCAGCGATATGGAAGAAACACTGTGGAACTCCATTGATCGTCTGAGCAATCTGAAGCCGAAGTTTGTTTCTGTTACCTATGGTGCCAACTCTGGCGAGCGCGATCGGACTCACAGCATTATTAAAACCATTAAAGAGCGCACCGGTCTGGAAGCGGCCCCGCATCTCACCTGCATCGATGCTTCCCGTGAACAGTTACGTGAAATTGCCCAGGATTACTGGCAGAGCGGTATTCGTCATATTGTGGCGTTACGTGGTGATTTACCGCCGGGCGGCGGTAAACCGGAAATGTATGCTTCCGATCTGGTTGCGTTGCTGAAAGAGGTGGGGGACTTTGATATTTCTGTTGCCGCCTATCCTGAGGTGCATCCGGAAGCGAAAAGTGCTCAGGCTGATCTGATCAATCTGAAGCACAAGATTGACGCCGGAGCGAGTCGTGCAATCACCCAGTTCTTTTTTGATGTAGAAAGCTATCTGCGTTTTCGCGATCGCTGTGTGGCGACGGGGATCGATGTCGAGATCGTGCCGGGTATTCTGCCCGTCTCCAACTTCAAACAATTGCAGCGTTTTGCCACCATGACGAATGTTCGTGTGCCGAACTGGATGACATCCATGTTTGAAGGGCTGGATAATGATCCGGAAACCCGCAAGATGGTGGGCGCATCCATTGCGATGGACATGGTGAAAATCCTGAGTCGTGAAGGGGTGAAAGATTTCCACTTCTATACGCTGAACCGTGCTGACTTAAGCTATGCGATTTGCCATACGCTGGGAGTGCGACCAGCGGCAACCTTATAAGATACTATCTCGCATCATATACGTGCATCAGCCCGTTATCACGCAGCACAACGCGTGAACGTTCCTGATTCTCCAAAGAAACCCTGTTGGTTTCAAAATCCCCGCATGCATTTAATTGCTGGCTGAACTTGCGATGGGAGAGCTTCCCATCGTAATAAGGCTAAACGCACAAAATGCTATCAACGCCAAATTGCTTGAACACGCCCGCCAACTCATTATAGCGTGGCAGGTAGCTGGAAGAGCAGGTTGGCGTAAAAGCCCCTGGTAAAGTAAATACAACGACAGTTTTATTATGGAATAATTCGTCTGTTGTCACATCACGCCATTGATCGTCCTGACGTATGTGGAAAGTGATCTGTGGGATTTTTTTGCCTTCCGGCTAGTGGACATGGCTTAGCCTCATAATGATGAAATTTATGTAGGAATAAAATAGATATTCTGCGATGGGATGTTTTATTCATTTTGTGTATTGATAGGAATAATCGTTCATTGCTATTCTATCTATCGCCATTTGCTATCGTGATAAGGAGAATAATAAATGAATATTCGGGATTTAGAGTATCTTGTGGCGCTGGCGGAGCATCGCCATTTTCGGCGCGCCGCGGACTCTTGCCACGTTAGTCAGCCAACTCTCAGTGGACAAATTCGTAAGTTAGAAGATGAACTCGGTGTTATGTTGCTGGAGAGGACCAGTCGCAAGGTACTGTTTACTCAGGCCGGACTGCTACTGGTTGAACAGGCGCGAACCGTACTGCGTGAAGTGAAGGTATTGAAAGAAATGGCAAGCCAGCAGGGGGAGACGATGTCAGGCCCTTTGCATATTGGCCTGATTCCGACGGTTGGCCCCTACCTGCTTCCGCAAATCATTCCGATGTTGCACCGCACATTCCCCAAGCTGGAAATGTACCTGCACGAAGCACAAACTCATCAACTTTTAGCACAGCTGGATAGTGGAAAACTGGATTGCGCCATCCTGGCGATGGTGAAAGAGTCCGAAGCCTTTATCGAAGTTCCTTTATTCGACGAGCCGATGAAACTGGCGATTTATCAGGATCATCCGTGGGCAAATCGTGAACGAGTCGCCATGGCCGATCTGGCCGGTGAGAAGTTGCTCATGCTGGAAGATGGGCACTGTTTGCGCGATCAGGCGATGGGATTCTGTTTTCAGGCTGGTGCGGATGAAGATACCCATTTCCGGGCCACCAGTCTGGAAACGCTGCGTAATATGGTGGCGGCGGGAAGTGGTATTACGCTGCTGCCGTCACTGGCGGTACCGCATGAGCGTGAACGTGATGGTGTCTGCTATTTGACCTGCTACAAACCGGAGCCAAAGCGTACCATCGCACTGGTTTATCGCCCCGGTTCACCGCTGCGCGGACGTTATGAGCAACTTGCCGATACCATCCGCGAGCATATGCAGGACTATCTGGAAAATCAGTCAAAACAGACGGTTTAAACCATTTAATGCCGCAACCCGATAGGCTTCAGCCATCGTTGGGTAATTGAAGGTAGTATTGACGAAATATTCAATAGTATTACCTTCGCCTTTTTGCTCCATGATGGCTTGGCCGATATGAATAATCTCTGCCGCGCGCTCACCAAAACAGTGAATACCCAGAATCTGTTTTGTTTCACGATGGAAGAGAATTTTCAGACTTCCCACATTCATTCCCACGATTTGTGCACGAGCCAGATGTTTGAACTGTGCTCTTCCCACTTCGTAGGGCACTTTCATCGCGGTGAGCTCCTGCTCGGTTTTACCGACAGAACTGATTTCAGGGATCGTGTAAATCCCGGTGGGAATGTCTTCGATCAGATGTGCGGTCGCATCGCCTTTCGTAATGGCCTGTGCGGCAATGCGCCCCTGATCGTACGCCGCGGAGGCCAGACTGGGGTAGCCGATGACATCACCCACGGCATAAATGTGCGCCAAACCGGTCTGATACATGCTGTTGACCTTTATCTGCCCACGGTTATCGGTACTCAGACCGATCTTGTCCAAACCCAGCGTTTCAGTGTTGCCGGTTCGACCATTGGCATAGAGCAGACAGTCCGCTTTCATCTTCTTACCGGACTTCAGATTGACGATGACACCGTCGGGTACCCCTTCAATACTTTCAAATTCTTCATTGTGACGGATAACCACGCCATTGTTCCAGAAGTGATAGGACAGCGCGTCCGACATTTCCTGATCGAGGAAAGCCAGTAGACGATCGCGGGTATTGATCAGGTCAACCTTGACGCTTAGCCCGCGAAAGATGGACGCGTATTCACAGCCAATAACGCCGGCGCCGTAAATGATGACGTGCTGTGGTTCATGATCCAGTTGCAGGATGGAATCGCTGTCATAGATACGAGGGTCGGAGAAATCCACTTCCGCCGGATGGTAAGGCCGGGAGCCTGTAGCGATAATGACATTCGCGGCGGTCAGCGTGTCGTGAGTATCGTCCGGATAGTGTACGGCAATCGTATGTTGATCAATAAACCGCGCTTCGCCAGAGAATAGATCACACTGATTACGTTCATAAAATCCCTGACGCATCTGGGTTTGCTGGCCAATAACACTATCAGCGTGGCGCAGAATGTCAGAAAAAGAAGAGCGGATAATGCGGGAATTATCACTGTACAGTGGGTTTTGGTTGAACTCGATAATACGGCTGACAGCATGGCGTAGCGCTTTGGAAGGAATGGTTCCCCAGTGGGTACAGCCGCCGCCAACGTTATAGTGCCGTTCAATCACGGCAATCCTGGCGCCCTGTTTGGACAATCCCATGGCAGCGCCTTCACCGCCGGGGCCTGAACCGATCACTATCGCATCATAATCGAACTGCTTTTGTATGGTCATGGTAGGCTAAACCTGTTTTTATACAAAAATATAACGCGATTGTAACATCGGCTGAGGCAGAACCCAATCATCCCTGTTTTTATTATGGGAAATGGTGGTCACATTTTTAATATGACAAACTTTGTCTCAGCATGCTGAGATTAAAGTTTGCTATAGTGCCTCTCTGGAAAGGAGAGCAAATGATTTGGGCAGGATAATGGGTGTCAGAGCACAACAAAAAGAACGGACGCGTCGCTCCCTGATTGAGGCGGCGTTTAGCCAATTAAGCGCTGAACGTAGTTTCGCCAGCCTGAGCTTGCGTGAAGTGGCACGTGAAGCCGGCATTGCTCCAACCTCTTTCTATCGCCATTTTCGTGACGTGGATGAATTGGGGTTGACGATGGTGGATGAGAGCGGGCTGATGTTGCGCCAGTTAATGCGTCAGGCCCGGCAGCGCATTGCCAAAAGTGGCAGCGTAATCAAAACCTCCGTCTCCACCTTTATGGAGTTTATTGGTAATAACCCTAACGCTTTCAGGTTGTTATTACGAGAACGTTCGGGGACGTCTGCCGCATTTCGTGCGGCCGTCGCTCGTGAGATACAGCATTTCATCGCAGAGCTGGCAGATTATCTAGAAGTCGAAAATCACATTCCTCGTAGTTTTGCGGAGGCGCAATCAGAAGCAATGGTTACCATTGTTTTCAGCGCCGGAGCGGAAGCATTGGATGTCGATCTGGGACAGCGCAGGCAACTGGAAGAGCGTCTGGTGCTGCAACTGCGTATGATCTCCAAAGGAGCCTATTATTGGTACAGAAAGGAACAGGACAATAGCGCCAGTGCTTCGTGAGTTTTACGTATACACATGAGAAGGGAGAAACCATGACAGAACAACAACCTCAACAAGAAAAGGGGACGCTGCTCCTGGCGTTAGTCGCCGGCCTGTCGGTCAATGGCGCGTTTGCCGCTTTGTTCAGCTCGGTAGTGCCATTTTCCATTTTCCCTTTGATTGCACTGGTTTTATCTATCTATTGTCTGCATCAGCGTTATATGAATCACAGCATGCAAGAAGGGACGCCGATGCTGGTTGCCGCCTGTTTTCTGTTAGGACTGTTGCTCTACAGTGCGATTGTCCGCGTTGAATACCCCGTCATCGGTTCAAACTTTGTACCTTCTCTGCTTTGTGTCGCGTTGGTGTTCTGGATTGGTCTTAAGCTGCGAGCCAGAAAGCCGGCAAAAGAGATTGATACGCCATAGGAACACCGAATCTGGCGGTCGTGGTGCCGCCGGTTGGGTGCGTGAATTACGGCCGTTTTTCTGACTATCGTTTTTCTGACTATCGTTTTTCTAACTATCGTTTTTCTAACAACACGCCGCATTCCATGTGGTGGGTATAAGGGAATTGATCAAACAGCGCCAGACGGCGAATTCGATGTGTTTCGTTCAGCGTTTCCAGATTGCGGCACAGCGTTTCCGGGTTGCAGGAAATATAGAGTATGCGCGGATAGGCCTGCACGAGCTTGACCGTTTCCGAATCCAGTCCGCTACGCGGCGGATCGACGAAAATGGTTTCACACTGATAGCTTGTCAGATCGATACCCTCTAATCGATTAAACTTTCGTACGCCTTGCATCGCCTGCGTAAACTCTTCTGCCGCCATACGGATAATCTGTACGTTATCAATCTGGTTTGCCGCAATGTTATATTGTGCTGCTGCGACGGAAGGTTTGGCGATTTCAGTGGCCAGGACCCGGTTAAAATTTCGGGCCAGCGCCAGCGAAAAATTTCCGTTGCCGCAGTAAAGTTCCAGCAAGTCACCCTCTGAGCCTTCAGTCGCCTCCAGCGCCCATTCCAGCATCTGAATATTCATTGCCGCGTTAGGCTGAGTAAAGCTGTTCTCTACCTGACGATAAATCATATCCCGACCGGCGACGGGCAAACATTCATCAACGTAATCCCGCTCGAGGCAAATTTTGGTTTTTGTCGCACGCCCAATGAGCTGTAGACGGAAACCCTGTGCGTTCAGACTATCGCGCAGCGTGCGCGCATGCTGTTGCCATGATTCATCCAGCGCACGGTGATACAGCAGCGATACCACCACTTCACCGCTCAGCGTGGATAAATAATCGATCTGGAACAGCTTGCGGCGAAGGATCGGGTTTGGCTGGAGTGCGCTAATCAGCGCGGGCATCAGGCGGTTAATCAACTCACTGGCTGCCGGAAATTGGTCAACCCGGATACGTTGCTTTGTCTGCTGATCAAACATGATGTGGTAGAGCTCGTCGCCGTCATGCCAGATACGAAATTCGGCACGCATCCGATAGTGACTCACGGGTGAACGAAAAACCGCAGGCGCCGGGGCATTGAAGGGGGCCATCATCCCGCGAAGACGTTCAGTTTTTTGTGCAAGCTGGTCGTCATATTGATCAATAGGCAGGATTTCTGGCGTCATGGTTTTCTCGTCTGAACGGCGTCTAAAAGGAGCTTATTGGCGGGGAATTGTAGGGAATCCCGCCGGGAAGTCCAGTTTTGTTACGTTATTATTCTGTAATGAAATAGCAGTCTAGACATCTGCATGGCGCGATCGTAGCATGTGCGTCCGGCCTTGTATCACGAGTTAAAAGGGAATCCAGTGTAAATCTGGAGCTGACGCGCAGCGGTAAGGGAAAGCGCGAGCGATAGCATGATTGCAGACACTGTCTTTTAAAGATGGGAAGTCATCGCTCTTTGTTGTTAACCAGACCTTCGCTTTGAGTCATGGTAACAATGGCACCCAAGCCCGAAGACCTGCCGGTATACGTCGCAATGACCATGACCATCGCGTGCTATCGGTCGTGGTAATGCGGCATCCTTATATATGGTTTGGGATGCTCGATTCATGTTTAATAAAAAAATAACGCTGCTGACAGCGCTCTCTGTCACGGCTTTTTCCGTCTGGGCGCAAGACAGCAATTTACCGCAAGACTCCTCTGACAACATGGTGGTAACGGCAAACCGTTTCTCCCAACCTGTTTCCTCTGTTCTCGCCCCACTGGATATCGTTACCCGTGACGATATTGAG
Source organism: Brenneria roseae subsp. americana (assembly GCF_003115815.1). Taxonomy (NCBI): domain Bacteria; kingdom Pseudomonadati; phylum Pseudomonadota; class Gammaproteobacteria; order Enterobacterales; family Pectobacteriaceae; genus Brenneria; species Brenneria roseae. The sequence goes on from NZ_QDKJ01000019.1 coordinate 51,398, forward strand.
CGTTGGCAGGCTAAAAATGTATTAGAAGTCATGCGGCGGTTGCCGGGCGTTGATATCGCGCAGAACGGCGGATTGGGGCAAAGCGCGTCGATGTATATCCGCGGTTCGGAAGCGCGTCATACGCTGGTTTTGATTGACGGTGTCCCTGTAGCAAAGCCCGGCATTACCGGCGCGGGTGATTTCAACCAGATACCGATTTCCCTCGTACAACGCATTGAATTTATTCGCGGGCCTCGTTCTGCCGTGTATGGCGCCGATGCAATTGGTGGTGTGATTAACATCATTACTCAGACTGATAGTGACAGTGCCAACCTTCGTGCCGGCGTGGGTTCCAACCATTATCAGGAATATGGTGGCAGTGTCCGTCATACGATAGCTGATAATACAAAAGTCACGCTGGCCGGCGCTTATCAGGACACCAACGGCTTTAATGTCCAGCCCAATTCGACTTATCACGTTGACAGGGATAAAGACGGTTGGCGGAATAAATCATTTTGGGCCGGTATTGAACATCAATTTGATGCGCGTTTTTCAGGGTTCTTGCGCGGCTACGGCTATGGCGCGAATAGTGACTATGATGCGGGATCCTCCGGCGGGGGAGATGAGCAACAGATTTATAATCATACCTACAGTACTGGTTTGCGTTTTTCCCAGGGAATTTATGCCTCTCAATTGATTGCCAGCTATCAAAAATACAGCGTACTTAACTATGTCAGTACCCAGGGACGCTATGGGGCAGATAATTCTCAGGACGACATGGAGCAGCGTAATCTGCAATGGGGAAATACTTTTGCCATTGCTCACGGTACGCTCAGCGCGGGTATTGATTGGAAACGGCAAAAGCTGACTTCCGAAGGTGTGAGTTTTAATTCGGGAGCCCGGGAAACGAACAGCTATAAACAAGATAATACTGGCGCTTATATCACCGCACAGCAGCAGTATGGCGCGGTAACATTAGAAGGATCTGCTCGCGGAGATGATAACGAACAGTTTGGAAACCATGGAACCTGGCAGGTAGCCGCTGGATGGGCATTTATACCCGATTATCGCGTCACGCTTTCCTATGGCACGGGATTTCAGGCGCCAACATTGGGCCAGCTATATGGACAAAAACGTTTTGACATCACCTCGAATGAAAATCTGAAACCAGAAGAATCAAAACAATGGGAGGCTGGGCTTGAGGGGCTGACCGGGCCGCTGAATTGGCGTTTGTCCGCTTACATCAACAAAATTGATAATCTGATCAATTATGAATATGCCTCTGCTACGCAGACAGGAACGTATTACAATGTTAAATCCGCGACGATGAAAGGCCTTGAATGGACGGGGTCATTTAATACCGGCATTTTGAGTCATCAAATAACGTTGGGCTATCTTGATGCTCGCAGTGATGAGGATGATAAAGTATTGGCCCGTCGTGCTAAACAGCAGGCTAAATATCAACTGGATTGGACGTTGTATGACGTCGATTTCGATCTCAGCTATCAGTATGTGGGAAAACGTTTCGACAATGCGCAGAACACCCGCCGACTGCCAAGCTATAGCACCGTTGATCTCGCCGCGTCATATCCGGTCACCTCTCAACTGACAGTTCGTGGTAGAATTGCCAACCTGTTTGATAAAGAGTATGAGACGGCATATGGCTACCGAACGGCAGGGCGGGAATACTATCTCACCGGAAGCTATACCTTCTGACCTGCCATCCCGTCCCACGGTTCTGGTGTTTGACTCCGGCGTGGGCGGGCTGTCTGTTTATGATGAGATCCGGAAATTGTTGCCGGATCTCCACTATATCTATGCATTCGATAATGAAGCGTTTCCCTACGGCGAAAAGCCACAGCAGTTTATTATCGAGCGTGTTGTCGAGATTGTTACCGCCATTCAGCGGCGTCACCAACTGGCGCTGGTTGTGATTGCCTGTAACACCGCCAGTACCATTTCTCTTCCTGCTTTGCGTGCGCGGTTTACCTTTCCTGTTGTGGGCGTGGTGCCTGCGGTTAAACCGGCGGCGAAACTGACGCGTAATGGCGTTGTTGGTCTGCTGGCGACCCGCGCAACGGTACAACGTCCTTATACACACGAACTTATCGCCCGTTTTGCGAATGATTGTCAGATATTATCGCTTGGTTCGTCAGAGCTGGTTGAATTGGCGGAAGCAAAATTGCAGGGAGAGGCTATCTCGATTGCCGATCTGCAAAAGCTTTTGCGTCCCTGGCTACGTTTACCTGAGCCACCGGATACGGTGGTGCTTGGATGTACACATTTCCCGTTACTGGCGGAAGAATTGCAAATGGCGTTACCCGATGGGACGCGATTAGTGGATTCAGGCGCGGCGATCGCCAGAAGAACGGTATGGCTGATTGCCAACCTTGAAAATCCGACATGCTCAACAGAAAAAAATCTGGTTTATTGCCTGACGATTACACCCAAAGTTGCCACCCTATGGCCAGTATTGCAGCGTTATGGCTTCTTTTCGTTGGAAAAACTGCCGCTTTAACGTGCTAATGGGCAAATTGTAGGCGATCGATAATTTTTTTGCATTTAGCGCTTGTCAGCGGCGGAGAAGTCCCTATAATGCG